>JAHRWI010000241.1 GCA_019090225.1 Porticoccaceae bacterium | reverse complement strand
TTCCCAATCAAGCACCGCTTTAATACCTTCAGGCCCCAAAATAACATTGCCGTTGCGGTATTCACCATGGATAAACTTGCGCTGAGTATTGGCCGGGCGATTATTTACGAGCCAACGGATGCCTACCTCCAGGCCAGGGTAACAATGGCCATAGCCTTCGTACCGATCAATCTGGGCCTGTAGGGGATCGATACTGTCCGGAGTCGTTTCGAGAAAGGCCACTTCGGCAGGGTCAATGGCATGCAAGCGCGCCAGGAATTCTCCAGACTGAGCGGCGAAGCGCTTGCGTGCAGTTTCCAGATTAGGATCGGTGAGTAAGGTTTTCGGCAAAGTCTCGCCTTCAACACAGGCGACGACAAAGCCATTATCAAGGTCATCAATAGCTTCCAGCTCGAACACTGGCTCAGGTATCGGCAGTCCGTGGCCGTACACTACTTTGAGTATGCAGTACTGATCCTTAGTGGAGATGAAAGGTGAGAATTCCGATTTAACGGTTTCCTGCCGCAGCACTAAACGTCTACGACTAGCGCCTTCCACCAGGTCAAACAAGAGGGTACGATTGGAAGCACCCAATGTCGCCACCGCGATATTTTCAACCGAAGCAGCCTCGCCAAATCGCCGCCGCACGACCACACTCAACTTAGATACTATATCGTCAATAATAGCCTGGTCAGCTGCCCCGCTCATTTTCGAGCTATTCCCGCCGCTTGAACCCCGCTTCTGACACGCTGTTCAATCAAAGCGGGTAGCCTACTGGCTCTCCATCTTCCATAAACTCAATGTATTCGGTAATGCCGATACCGGGACGCCCGTCATCCCAGGTCCATTCTGTAAAGGCTTCGACGATACTGGATTCGAGGCTTTCGCCGTTGACTTCGCGGTGGTTTCTCAAGGGCGCAACCGTCAGTATTTTACCTTCGAGTTTGACCTTGCGTTTCTCGGTGCGAATACCCAACTGCACAAAGGCCGGATCCTTGTTATCGTCCCACTCCGTGAACACATCCATATCGACGATCTGTTCGTATTGCTTATCAAACATCAACACGCCACGCCGATGGGTCACGCCCTGGCGATCAATGCGCTTGAGCATCATCAAACCCCGATCATCGCCAAAGTTGGCAATAAAGAGACGGTAAAAATAGATGTTGGTCCAGAAACGCGGGCCCCAGCTGTGATCTCTCCAACCATGGCCATCGATGTCCCAGCTCTCACCGCCAACGCTAATCCTACCCATAGTGCGGGTATGTTGATTGAAATGACCCAGGGAAAAATCACGGCCATACATGGTTTCTGCGCCGGGGTCAGTGGGCTCGCCACCGTTCATGGGCGATAATCCGGTGCAATTAAATTCAAACTCACAAGCTGTACGAGGTGACGTTTTGAACATCTCTCGCGGGGTTCGCAATATTTGCGGATCCTCCAGAATCATTGCTTCGCCTGAATACTTCATAGTCACCGACTTGAAGGGTTCGTTAACCTGATACTCCAGGCCCCCAGCAGCGTGCTTTTCATTACTGGAAAGTTCAGGGCGTAAAAACTGGCAGGCGACTCGACCATCGGGCAGGTAGATGCACACCGACATCTCGGCGTGCCCCTCATTGATTCGATTACCGATACGAGACCAGAGGCCCATCTTGTGGTGGCTGTCCCAACCGTTAACGTACACACTTTCATTGAAGTTCGGTTCTGCTGTGGGTACATGGCTGTATTCATCTGCCACATCGAGTCGATAAGCGCTCATTGCACTCTCCTATTTTCAGATTTGTTATTTGGTGCCATTAAAGTACGGAATCAATATACAAGGTGTTATTACTTACAGATAAATCAGCCGTCTCATACCGATTAAGACCACCAACACCGGCAGCAGACTATAACGCAAAGACCTATTAATAATACAGAGCAAACTCGCTTCTACCGTGTTGCTGACCAGGTTTTTCTACCAGGGGTGAACCGCATACCGGACGGTCAAAAAGTGTTTATTGTCGAGAACTTTTCGGCGTAGCGACCATTCAAAAACAAACTGCAGTCGAGGCGATGACCTGGCCTGGCCTCGACGTCATAGCCAAAGGTTCTATCTCTCGTGAGCCAGCTAGGCGGCCAGCTCCTTGTGTAAAATACGCCTGCATAGCAGATTATCAGATGTCAAATAAGCAGGCTGGCAGAGACACAATTACCTGCCGCCGATCTTGTGTTACCGGCGGGTATTAAACAGTTCCTTTTTTATCAAAACAATGCGAAGATGCGCACCCTGTTGACATAAAGAAATCAGCTCAGCTTCTACTGATCGTCAACGATATATGATCTTACGAGGCTTGGTCTTACTTAAGCCTTGAACCGTGAAGAACCGCTGTAAACACCAGCTGGACAATTCATCCACTGATTGGCCCTGCCTCGGCACTCAAGCTCTGGCACAGGGAACATGCGACTCATAGATATGTGGAGAACATCCTCAAGAAAGCGAGTAACGGGGCGTATTGAATACCTCAAGAGCCAGCCATTTAATAGACAAGAAAGGAGTGTCCTAGCGTGAAAATATTCGATTTAACAGGAAAGGTCGCCATTATCACTGGCGGTAACGGCGGCCTGGGTCTGGGCATCGCTCGTGGGCTGGCCTCAGCTGGCGCCTCCGTCGCCATCGTTGGTCGTAACACTGACAAACTTAAAGTAGCCACTGCTGATCTCGAAGCAGGCGGTGCCACAGTGCTAGCCATTAAAGCCGATGTTAGTCTGGAGGATGACGTCAATCGCATGGTCGCTGAGACTGCCGAGCGCTTTGGTCGCATCGACATTCTTTTCAACAATGCAGCGATCAGCTGGGGGATCCGCCCGGAGGAAATGACGCTGGAAGAATGGAACATGTTCCTCGCTATCGACCTTACCTCCTGCTTCCTCACCTCAAAAGCCTGCTACCCGGAATTCGTTAAGGCCGGTGGCGGCAAGATCATCAACATTAGCTCCATTGTCACCAAGCTCGGTCATCCAAAACTCGTCCAATACGCTGCTGCAAAAGGCGGCATGGATCATATGACCCAAAGTCTGGCGCGCTCCTGGGGGCCACAGAATATCCAGGTTAATGCCGTACTGCCCGGATTAGTAGATTCAGAAATGATGCCCGTTGGACCAGAAGGCACACGTTCGCCTATCATCGATTACGCCATTGGCAAATCAGCTTGCGAACGCCATGGCACGCCGGATGACTTCGCGGGTATATCCATATTGTTATCCAGTGAGGCATCAGACTTTATCACTGGTTCAATAATTGTTGTCGATGGCGGCTTATCGCTCGCCATCTAGATTTAAGGCGCTGATTTTTCTTATTTTAAAACTGAACTTTCAAACCGAACTTTTTATATCAAATTCCAATATTTTTTATCAAGTTCCAACATTAACTTTCTACATGACACAAGAGGATAACCATGGATTTTTTTGATCTGACTGGAAAAGTCGCCATCATCACCGGTGGCAACGGCGGTCTCGGCCTTGGCATTGCCAAAGGTTTGGCCAAAGAAGGTTGCGCAGTTTCCCTGGTGGGACGCAACCAGGACAAAATCGACAAAGCTGTTGCTGAGATGGAAGCGCTCGGCGCTAAAGCCATTGGCGTTCAGGCTGATGTTTCCAATGAGGATGATGTCAATCGCATGGTCAAAGAAACCGCTGATCAACTCGGTCGCGTGGATATTCTGTTCAACAACGCTGCCATCAGCTGGGGTATTGCTCCCGAGAAAATGACCATCGAAGAATGGGATAAGTTTATCGCTATCGATCTGACCTCCTGTTTTCTGTGCGCTAAAGCCTGCTACCCAGAAATGGTTAAAGCTGGTGGCGGCAAGATCATCAATGTTGGTTCTGCCATCACCAAAAAAGGTTTCGGCAAACTGGTGCACTACGCAGCTGCCAAAGGTGGCATGGATCATATGACCCAAAGCCTGGCAATGGCCTGGGGTAAAGATAATATCCAGGTCAACGCGGTACTGCCCGGCCTGGTACATACCGAAATGATGCCCTGCTTTGGTCCCGATAAAATTGGCCCGCTGGTCGATTACGCAGTGAAAAAATCCTCGGTTAATCGCTACGGTATGCCCGATGATTTCGAAGGTATTTCGGTGCTGCTTTCTAGCCAGGCATCTAGCTTCATCACCGGCTCCATCATTGTTGCCGACGGCGGTCTGACTCTGTCGATATAAACCTCCACCTTCTAGTGGATTAGCCAAAACATTATTAGCGCTGCCAGTCACTGGCAGACTGAAAACATTATTTGTGGAGACAATAAATGAACAACTCTAAGTTTGATTTAACGGGAAAAGTAGCCATTATCACCGGCGGTAATGGTGGTCTCGGCCTTGGCATCGCCAAAGGTTTAGCCATTGCTGGCGCTAAAGTGGCCGTGGTCGGTCGTAACCAGGACAAAATTGACAATGCCGTCAAAGAACTTAAAGCCGAAGGCGCCGATGCCCTCGGCGTATCCTGTGATGTTGGCAGCGAAGAAGATGTTAACCGCATGGTCGCTACCACTGCTGAGCATTTTGGCCGCATTGATATTCTTTTTAACAACGCTGCAATTAGCTGGGGTATCCCCACTGAAACCATGACACTCGATGAGTGGAATCACTTCATCACCAACAATTTAACCTCCAGCTTCCTAACCTGTAAGGCCTGCTTCCCTCATATGGTTAAGGCCGGTGGCGGCAAGATCATCAACGTTGGCTCGATCGTCACCAAACTAGGTTTCGGCAAACTCTCCCATTACGCCGCTGCCAAAGGCGGCATGGATCACATGACCCAAAGCTTGGCCCAGGGTTGGGGCAAGCATAATATCCACGTCAACGCCCTGCTGCCTGGCCTAGTGGACACCGAAATGATGCCCTGTACAGGACCGAACAAAAATGGTCTGGTCGATTATGCGGTATCGAAAACACCTACCGGCACCTTTGGTAGACCGGAAGATTTTTACGGCATATCGATACTGCTGGCCAGCCCAGCTTCTGACTTCATTACCGGCTCAATTATTGTCATGGACGGCGGGGTATCACTGTCCATCTAAGCTTTTAAAAAGCAAACACGCAAACGCTCGCTACTGCATACAAACAAGAGGAAACATTGCATGAAATTTTTTGATCTAACTGGAAAAGTTGCCATCATCACTGGTGGTAACGGCGGTCTCGGTCTTGGCATTGCCAAGGGTCTGGCTAAAGAAGGCTGTGCCGTATCGCTGGTGGGACGCAACCAGGACAAGATAGACAAGGCTGTTGCTGAAATGGAAGCCCTGGGCGCTAAAGCCATTGGCGTTCAGTGTGATGTTTCCAAGGAAGATGACGTGAATCGCATGGTTGAGGAAACCGCAAAGCAATTGGGCCGAGTTGACATCCTGTTCAACAATGCTGCCATTAGCTGGGGTATTGCTCCCGAGAAGATGACCCTCGAAGAGTGGGACAAGTTTATCGCTATCGATCTAACGTCCTGCTTTTTGTGTGCAAAAGCCTGTTACCCAGAAATGATTAAAGCCGGCGGTGGCAAGATCATCAACATCGGTTCAGCTATCACTAAAAAAGGTTTCGGCAAACTAGTTCATTACGCCGCTGCCAAAGGTGGCATGGATCACATGACCCAAAGTCTGGCTCGCGCCTGGGGTAAGGACAATATTCAGGTCAACGCGGTTCTGCCCGGTCTGGTACACACTGAAATGATGCCCTGTTTTGGCCCTGACAAAATCGGCCCTGTTGTCGATTACATCACCAAGAAAAGCCCGGTTGGTCGTTATGGCATGCCCGATGATTTCGAGGGCTTATCGGTCTTATTGTCCAGCGAAGCATCCAGTTTCATCACCGGTTCTATCATCGTCGCTGACGGCGGCATGACCCTGGCTATATAACTCCACAGCGCTGTGGGTAACTCGAAAATTTGGATGTGGAGTACATAAATGAACAACACAAAATTTGATTTGACCGGCAAAGTTGCCATTATCACCGGCGGCAACGGCGGACTCGGACTCGGCATTGCCAAGGGCCTGGCCATCGCTGGCGCTAAGGTCGCCGTCGTAGGCCGCAATCAGGACAAGCTGGACAACGCGGTTAAAGAGCTGGAGGCTATGGGCGCTGATGCCCTGGCGTATCCTGCGATGTTGGCAGCGAGGATGATGTAAATCGCATGGTCGCTACCACGGCTGAGTATTTTGGTCGCATCGATATTCTCTTTAACAATGCCGCCATTAGCTGGGGCATTCCCGCAGAAGACATGACACTTGATCAGTGGAATCACTTTATCGTTAACAACCTGACCTCATGTTTTCTCACCTGCAGGGCCTGCTTCCCTCACATGGTGGCAGCTGGCGGCGGTAAGATTATCAATGTTGGCTCAATTATTACTAAGCTTGGTTTTGGCAAATTGGTGCACTACGCTGCGGCCAAAGGCGGCATGGACCATATGACCCAGAGTCTGGCCCAGGGCTGGGGCAAGCACAATATCCACGTAAATGCCCTGCTTCCCGGTTTGGTTGATACGGAAATGATGCCTTGTAAAGGACCTAAGAAGGTGCCGCTAGTCGATATGATCGTCAAGAAAACGCCAGTCGGCAAATATGGTGTGCCAGAAGATTTCTACGGTATCTCTGTCATGCTAGCCAGTCAATCCTCTGACTTTATTACCGGTTCAATTATTGTCATGGATGGCGGGCTTTCTTTAGCCATATAGTTTTATTCTTGATCTTATTGACGAGGTAAAACTCCAGTTGGGGTAGCATGTGGTAACGCTTGCTACCCTTTTTTATACCGGTCACTTTTTATAGCTGTTACAGGTGGCTTAATCTGTCCAGTGTAGCCTGCACCTCTGAGTTGATAGCGTCTCCGAATCACAAGGCTAATCGCAACATCGTTAAACACAAATCTGCTCGCGCTTGATATCGAAGCCCCTGCTATGATGTTATTGTTCAAAATCAACAGGGACGAGTTGATTAAGTGCAAACCTAAATAACTACAAAACTGATAATCAATAACGGGGCTATAAACTGCCTTGATGACAATAAGCTCGAACATAGACATAGCGCCGCTACAACTACCAGGCTGTCAGCTCACCTGACATTGCTCTGTCACATTTCTATAAATGGGGGTGTTCGCAATAAACAACAAAATAAATCACAGGATTGGAGGTACGGTATGAAATTTTTTGATTTGACAGGCAAGGTCGCCATCATCACCGGTGGCAATGGTGGCCTCGGGCTGGGTATCGCCAAGGGCCTCGCCAAAGAAGGCTGCGCCGTCGCCCTGGTGGGCCGCAATCAGGACAAAATTGATAAAGCTGTCGCTGAAATGGAAGCCCTCGGCGCCAAAGCCATCGGCGTGCAGGCAGATGTTTCCAAAGAAGACGACGTCAACCGTATGGTCAAAGAAACCACTGACCAACTCGGGCGAATTGACATTCTGGTTAACAACGCCGCCATTAGCTGGGGCATCGCTCCCGAGAAAATGACCCTCGAAGAATGGGACAACTTTATCGCGGTTGATCTCACCTCCTGTTTTCTCTGCGCCAAGGCTTGCCACCCAGAAATGGTCAAGGCCGGCGGCGGGAAAATCATCAATATTGGCTCTGCTATTACCAAAAAAGGTATGGGCAAACTGGTGCATTACGCAGCAGCTAAGGGCGGCATGGATCATATGACGCAAAGCCTGGCGATGGCCTGGGGCAAGGACAACATTCAAGTCAATGCCGTCCTGCCTGGCCTGGTAGATACAGAAATGATGCCTTGCGAAGGGCCTAAAAAAGCTGGCCCGGTGAACTACATCGTCAAGAAAACACCGGTAGGCCGCTATGGCATGCCTGAGGACTTTGAAGGCATATCGGTATTGCTCTCTAGCGAAGCATCCAGTTTTATCACCGGCTCTATCATCGTCGTTGATGGCGGCATGATGCTAGGTATCTAACAACCACATAACAAAAACTGGGGAGGATAAATGAATAACACTAAGTTTGACCTAAGTGGCAAAGTTGCCATTATCACTGGCGGCAATGGCGGCCTCGGCCTCGGTATTGCTAAAGGTCTCGCCGTGGCGGGCGCGAAAGTAGCTGTGGTTGGTCGCAGGCAGGAAAAAATCGATAAGGCCGTTAAAGAACTTGAAGCTCAGGGTGCTCAAGCCCTGGGAATATCATGCGATGTGGGTAGTGAAGAGGATGTGAACCGCATGGTCGCCGCCACTGCAGAGCATTTTGGTCGCATTGATATCCTGGTTAACAACGCTGCCATCAGCTGGGGTATCAAGACCGAGGAAATGACCCTGGATCAGTGGAACAATTTTATCACCAACAACCTGACCTCATGCTTTCTCACCTGTAAAGCCTGTTTCCCCCACATGGTCGAAGCCGGAGGCGGCAAGATCATTAACGTCGGCTCTGTTATTACTAAACTGGGTTTTGGCAAATTAAGCCATTACGCAGCAGCTAAGGGCGGCATGGATCATATGACTCAGAGCCTGGCTCAGGGCTGGGGTAAGCACAACATCCACGTCAATGCGGTATTACCCGGACTGGTGGACACCGAAATGATGCCCTGCTCCGGCCCCAAGGCCATGACCCGCGCTGTAGCATTCGTGTCTAAAAAATCACCCGTAGGCAGATACGGTATACCGGAAGATTTTTACGGTCTGTCTATATTGCTGGCCAGCAGTGCTTCAGATTTTATAACCGGATCGATTATCGTTGTGGACGGTGGCCTGTCTTTAGCCATCTAGCGTTGGTGATTGAACTTTGATGATTTAAAATCATTAAGAATCCGGCAACAACTTAACAATTTAAAGAGGACAAATAATGGACGTAGGCTTATCACTGATTTTTCAGGGTCTCGACCCCAACATGACCGACCACCAGGTCTACACCAATGACTTACGCATGGGTGATTTGGCAGAAGAGTTAGGCTTTCAATCCATCTGGGGTGTAGAGCATCATTTCACCGATTACACGATGTGCCCGGACGTGATGCAGTATTTGTCCTATTGGGCGGGCCGCAATCCCAATCTTGGTCTCGGCTCCATGGTCGTGGTACTGCCCTGGCATGACCCTATGCGCGTCGCAGAAGAAATCTCCATGCTCGACAATATGTCCAATGGACGGGTGATTCTCGGCATTGGCCGCGGCCTCGGCCGGGTTGAATTTGAAGGCTTTGGCAAGGATATGAATGTCAGTCGCCAACACTTTACTGAATCAGCTCAGATGATTCTGGAAGGCCTCGAAAGCGGCTACTGCGAATTCGATGGCAAACAGGTTAAACAGGCTCGGCGCGATATTCGCCCTGCGCCCTACAAAAGCTTCAAAGGCAGAACGTACGCTGCGGCGGTGTCACCTGAGTCTTCACAAATCATGGCCAAACTCGGCATTGGCATTCTGGTGATCCCCCAAAAACCCTGGGCTCATGTCGACCGGGAATTAGCCGACTACCGCAAAACCTATTTAGAGGTAAACGGTGTAGAAGCACCCGCGCCTATTCTCGCGGGCTGGACCTTCTGTGACGAAAGCGCTGACCGTGCCGAAGAGATGGCCTATAAATATATTGGCGGCTACTACCGCTCTGTGATTGAACATTACGAGATGGCCGGCGACCACCTGAAAAACACCAAAGGTTACGAAACCTACGGCGCCATGCAAGAGCACGTTAGCAAAAGTGTCGAAGACGCTATCAAGTTTTTTATGAGCATTCAGGTTTGGGGCACGCCAGAAAAATGCTTCGAAACCATTAAAGACTTTACCGGCCGTACCGGAGCTGGTGCTTATAACGGCGTATTCAGCTATGGCGGCATGCCCTATGCAGACGTGGAGAAAAGCCTGCGTCTATTTGCCAAAGAAGTTTTACCAGAAATACATAAATTACCGGGCCAATCATTGCTGGCAGCCTGATTAGAGAAAAATTTTTACTGTCTAGTAATTACCGCCAGGCAAGACCAGCCGGCCATAATAAAAAGCCAGACAAGGCCCGAACATTAACAAGCAATATTCGGGCCTTGTCTGGCTTTTTATTTTTCTCGCCATCCTATCTAAGCTGTTTACCCTGCTCAACCACTTTACAGCGATCATCTAAAACAGTAGCGTGGCCGCTTCGACTTCGACCGGAGTAAGCAAATGACGACCAGCGAGACGGATCGTAATCCACTGCCCACGCTTTATATTCCTCACGGTGGTGGCCCCTGCTTTTTTATGGAATGGACTATGGGTCCGGCGGATACCTGGCACAAAATGGAAGCCTGGTTACGTGAACTGGGTGCTTCGATCTATAGCGGTCACGGTCAGAAACAACACCGTAAACCAGACGCCATTGTGGTGTTCTCTGCGCACTGGGAAAATGATGTTGTCACCATCAACAGCTCTGCCCAACCGCCGCTCTACTTCGATTATTATAATTTTCCGCCCCACACCTACGAATTAACTTACCCTGCGCCTGGGCATCCTGAACTTGCTAGTACCATTGAGAACCTGCTCAGCGATGCCAACATCCCCTGCCGTCAGGATGCTGAGCATGGCTTCGACCACGGCGTATTTATTCCCTTTTTGTTGATATACCCGGAAGCCGATATTCCCATTGTCCAGGTCTCTCTCACCACTTCACTCGATCCGGCGGAACATATCGCACTGGGGCAGGCACTGGCACCGTTGCGAGAACAAAATGTGTTGTTGGTAGGCAGTGGTTTGAGCTATCACAATATGTCAGCGCTGATGAATGGCCCTGAATCCAGCGCGGGCACCGAGTCAAACGCTTTTGATCGCTGGTTAAGCGAGGTCTGTGAAGCTGCGCCACAAGAACGTAATAAATCTCTTGGTGAGTGGAAATCTGCGCCTTCTGCACAACTAGCCCATCCCCGTGAAGAACACTTGATTCCTTTAATGGTGATGGCCGGTGCGGGCGGTGAAGACAGAGGCAAAACCATCTTTAAAGATCAGGTCCTGGGAGCCACAGTCTCTGCGTTTCAGTTTGGCTAAGACCCTGCCGGTTTTGTGGACTATTGCATTGCCTAGTCGTCCTACCGCTGATTAATCACCAAAACCTTAGACCGCAGACTCCAACTTACGGATGCGCGCGTTTACGATTCCTATCGGCACACTGCCAGGCTCTGCGCCGCTGAATGCCATCTCATTCGCAATTTGCTGTAAGGCGTGATTAGCCGGTGTTACTACGCCGTAGAGGCGACCTAACAGAACGATTTCGCCATTGAGATAATCGGCCTCAATGGAACCCAAGCCACGCTTCAGGCTCTGCCACGATGATCCGCCACTTCTCGCTTGCCCATGAATAGGCGCTTCTTCTATTTTGCCCAGGAAACGTGCTTGAAACTCTTCACGTCCGGCGCAGTCGATCTCGGCAGCTGCGTAACAAGCCAGCGCTTCATCACGGGCCAGGCGTATCAAATTACGGGCGTCAGGTGGCGATCCGCACGCTGCTTGTAGGGCGTTACCCAAGTTCATTAGTAGCTTTGCATACTTCATACGCATGATGGCGGCGTCAGCACGGCAGACAAAATTCGACAACTCAAGGGCAGACGCAAGCTCGGTAATGGTGTCATCAATACCGTGTGGATATACCCCGCAATCCACCACTCCGGTCACACCTGTGGTCGTGGTCTGCACCACCCCTGGCCGCAGGTGCGCGGCGGGCATCAACACTGCCATACCGTAAACGCGCTGAAACATCCGACTCGCTTCACGTTCATTAAAGACGCCGTTTTGACAACACACCACAGGTACCTCATCCCCTGCCACATTGCGCAATGCCTCTAGAGCAGCGACGGTGTGCTGGGATTTCATCGCCAGCATCACCACATCACCGGGTTCAAAATTTATCTCGGCGGGATGTTCAACAACTGGAATAGGTAGCGTCACGACCTCATGAGGGGATTCCAGTATCAGCCCCTGAAAATGGATGGCTTTGTGGTGAGCATCGCGGGCAATCAGCACCACAGGAAAGCCTTGCTGAAACAATCTGGCACCGATGACACCGCCGATAGCTCCTGCACCGTAAATAATAAATCTCATGGTGACCCTCCTCTAGTCTGGAAACAGCTAGGTAACTTTGGATCTTAAGTAAGGCCGGAAACGGCGCAATTTTAAACGTAACTCTTTTAAGCGTAAGTTTCGGCTATCAAGTGTTGCTGTGTTGTAGCGTTGCTGCTCATATAACGCCGTTAAACTGGACACCTGATCCGCCAAATCGGGCCGTAGCGATTGAATTCGCGCAGCAAAATCTCGCGGCCCTTCGCCGGGCCGGCGGGTAATACCGGCTCGTTCCATACGCTGGCAAAACTGAATAAAGAATTTGTCCAGATCGTCCCGGTATTTTTTCTCTTGCCCCAACAACGACATAACGGCAACCGGCAACATTGCTAAAGCACCAGCTGCCAACAAAAACAAACCGACACGCAAGGGATCAAGACGACCCAAAATGCTGGTCAGCAGATCAGTCTGCATATTTCCATAACCAAGCACCCATTTCGCCCAAGCATAGTCAAGGGCATCGAGGCGCAGGCGAAGGTTATTTATCCAGTTAATATGCCGGTAGCGCTCCAGTGACAGTAAAGACCCAGCCAAAAAATCTTTATTTTCACCAAATAAATCGGCAAAACTCATTTCAACCCGTTCAGGAGCCACCGCGGCGGTTGGGTCAACTCTTATCCAGCCTCTGCCTTCTAACCAAACCTCTGCCCAGGCGTGAGCATCGTATTGATGAACCAACAAATAATCTTCGCTGGGGTGGCGTTCACCGCCCTGATAACCGGCCACCACCCGAGCGGGGATACCGGCCGCGCGCGCAAAAAAAACAAAACTACTGGCATAAAACTCACAAAAGCCCCGCTTTGTTTCCCACAAAAATTCATCAACCGTATGTTTGCCTAATAAAGGCGGTTTGAGGGTATAAATAAACTCCTCGTTATAGAGCTTTAAAAGCCGGTTAAGCAATGCCACGGTATCGGGCGATTCCTGCCGCCATTGCTCGGCGATGGCGCGGGTCTCTGGATTAAAACCATCGGGCAGCGCCAGTTCCATTTTCCGCCGCCAACTCGATAAGCCACTGACTTCAAGATTATAATCGGGCCAGGACTTAACCCGATATTGCGTCTTCGAACTCAAGGGACGTTTACTGTAAAGTCGAAAATCTCGGGTTAAGGCTACATCTTGAGAAGCCGGCTTCGGGGTTGCCAGCGCGAATAACCATGGGCTATTGGTGGCTTCCAGAGTTACTTGATAGGTCAAGGCATCTCCCCGTCGTGTCGCCTGACTATCCCAGGGTTCGGGTTTGTCACCGTACCACTGTAAGAGACTGCCATCCCGATAACCCCATGACCCTGACTGAGACCATCGACGACCATCAAAGTCAGAAAACACTAAACCACGCCAGTACAGTGCGGACTGGGCCGGAATATCACCCTCAAACTCCACCCGAAACGCCACCTTGCTGCTACCGCCCAAATCGCTGAAATCACCAGGCGACATACTGTCACTCACACCGACGACACCACTACCCTGCTCCTTGGGTACCGCCCATAAAGCACCAACCCTCGGCATAACGATGAACAGCACCAACATCAGCGGCAGGGACTGCATAATAATGACTGCGCTTGATCGAAAAGGTCGAAACCAGGCACCTAATATCCCCCTACTATCGGTCTGGTTATTGTGATTGCTTTGATATAGCCCTGCCAAAGCTGCGGTCACGATCGTCACACCCAGCACCACTATCAAGCCGGTAACAATGCCCTGCTCAAATAAACATTGGATGACGATAATAAAGTAGGCCAGATAGATCAGCACCAGTGCATCTCGGCGATGATGAATCTCTAGTAGTTTAAGCGAGAAGCCGCTCACCAGGATGGCCACCATGGGCTCCAGCCCCAACAAGTGACCATAGCTACTCAATACGCCGCCAAAGCACAATAGCGTCAACAACACTTTTATATACTTGGCCGGATACTGCCAGGCACCACGGTACACCTGTATCTGCCATAGAACGGTCAAGGCAGCCGCTCCCAGCAGCCAGAGTGGTAAATGCCTGACATGCAAAGCAAGCGTCGTGACCACGCTAATCAACATCCACAGCAGAGCGGGGCGCGGTGTTTGCCAGGTCGGTTGCATTAGCTTCGGGGCCGTGGCGCTTGATCAAAGAGCGCTAAGGCTCGGAGCACGTTACTCCGGTGCGCTTCACCGCGAGACGGCAGGATTTCGGTCCCCGGTATGCGTAAACCGTATAGAGCTGAGCCACTTGAAATAGCCAGCAACCAGCCACAGAGCCGCGACAGACGAGCCTCGGCATCCATACCCGGGAAGGCGTCCCAATCAAGCCATACCTCTTCATCTACCGGATCTGAGAAGTGTTTGGTATGCAAACCTTGCTCGCGAGCATAATGTTTCCACGCGATATGCCCCAGGGCTTCGCCCTGCCGATACCTTTCAAGACCACGGAAATCCTCCCGCCCACCGGGTAGGTCATCAACACCCTCTCCCGCTGCCGTACTACTTAGCCTGCCTTTAGCGTCTATGGGCCGAGGATAAACCAGCCCGCATAGTTTCAGATCGAGATAGGTCCAGGCGCGGAGTAAGCCCAGTGGATAGCGGGTTTCTAGGGTCACTCTGCCAGGTTCAAACCAGCCTCGCTTTTCGGCTGGCACTGCCAGCCATACCTCTGCCAGCTCGGTACCTGGGAGAGACACGACGACAGCCTCAGAGGAGCGATGATAAAGTGAAATACTATCCCGGTAGCGACGGCCTTTTTGACTCAGCAAAATACCAAATTCCGCCTCGCCACCACAAAAACAGGGCGGCGTGCGCCCCGCTTCGACATAGAGTCCAGACAAATTCAGGAAGGTGTGAAAAATAGCCACCACGAACATGGCCGACAGCAAGAAGGTTGCACCAAATACCAGATTGTTTTCAAAGTTGGTAGCCACCAGCCAGAGCAGTATTAAAACGCCGCCAAACAAAAACCCTGCTCGGGTGGGGAAAATAAATAGACGCTTATTACTTAAACGAATTTTGCTCGCCGCAGGCAAACGCCGGTTGACCCACCGCTGGTAGAGTTGCTTGAGCTGGTCACGCAAGCCTTGCAGCATAGGTAACTTACTCCAGATGATTCAAATAATATCGACGCTATTTAAAATCTGTTGTATCAGGCTGGTCACTTCCTGGTCGTTGGCAGCACCGCTTAAGCGATGTCCGCAGACTGGCTCCAGGCACGCTTGTACATCTTCTGGAATGACATACTGACGACCGTCCATCAAAGCCCAGGCACGAGCACATTGCAGCAGGGCCATACCACCACGGGGAGAAATTCCGTTATCCAACTGAGGCAGCGCACGAGTATGCTGCAAGAGTCTCTGTACGTAATCGATCAAACTGTCGGCCGCTTTGACATTGGAAACCTGGGACTGAATTTTCTCCAGGGTAAGCTCATTGATCGAGGCTTTGAGGTTATTGAGTTTCTTGCGAGGATCATCGCCCGACAATAATTTTCGCTCGGCGGCCGGATCCGGGTAACCCAGTTTGATGCGCATTAGGAACCGATCTAGTTGTGACTCTGGTAAGGGAAAAGTACCCGACTGGGTGGCAGGATTTTGGGTAGCAATCACAAAAAAAGGCTGTGGCAACTGCCGGGTCTCGCCTTCGACTGTGACCTGACCTTCGGACATAGCTTCTAACAAAGCACTTTGGGTTTTTGGGGTAGTGCGATTAATTTCGTCGGCGAGCACCACCTGAGAAAACACCGGCCCTGGATGAAATTCAAAAGAACCGTTATCACGGTCGTATACCGATACCCCGACGATATCTGCGGGTAGCAAATCACTAGTGAATTGAATGCGGGTATAACTCAAACCCAGGGCAGCAGACAAAGTTTGGGCTAGCGTGGTTTTGCCCATGCCGGGTAAGTCTTCGATAAGTAGATGGCCCCGGGCAAACAAACACGCCAAGGCCAGACGGATCTCCTGATCTTTGCCGATAAGAATAGCGCCGATGCGCTCGACCAGAGTATCGGCAATTTTTTTGACACTACTCAAACCGTGTCCAGCCCTCGCTGCAGATCAGCCTTGATATCATCTATGGCTTCTAGCCCAACTGCTACCCGAATCAAGTTTTCACTGATTCCCCCATCGACCTTTTCCTGGGCATTGAGCCTGCCGTGGGTGGTCGTCGCCGGATGAACAATGGTGGTTTTGGCATCACCCAGATTAGCGGTCAACGATAAAATACGGGTTTTATCAATGACGTGCCAGGCTTGCTCTCTATCGCCTTTTACTCGGAACGATAACACCCCTCCGAAAGCCCGCTGTTGTTGTTTCGCCAGGGCATGGCCAACGTGATCTTCCAGTCCGGCGTAGAATACTTTCTCTACAGCTGCTTGTTCATTAAGCCAGAGCGCAAGTTCCATGGCATTTGCAGAATGCGCATCCATACGTAAACGCAGGGTTTCAAGTCCCTTCAAAAATACCCAGGCATTAAAGGGACTCATGGTTGGCCCGGCTGAACGGACAAAACCCAGCACCTCATCCATCAACTCGGCTCGGCCCAGCGCGACGCCACCTAAGCAACGACCCTGACCATCCAGGTATTTTGTTGCCGAGTGAATAACGATATCGGCACCAAATTCAAAGGGCCGTTGCAGGGCTGGAGTACACAAACAATTATCAACCACTAAGAGCGTATTTGTCTCTTTAGCCAGCGTCGACAACGCCGTGAGATCACCAACTTCGCAGAGTGGATTGGAAGGTGTTTCAAGAAATAGTAATTTAGTTTCTGGACGAATCGCCGCTTTCCAGGCTGACAAATCGCTCAGTGGCACCATGCTTGAGCTCACGCCAAATTTCGCCAGGAACTTGTTTAACAGCACCGTGGTGGTACCAAACACATCCCGTGAACAGACAACGTGATCACCGCTTTTGAGCAGTGCCAAACAGGTACTCAGAATCGCTGCCATGCCTGAGGATGTCGCAACCGCTTGCTCGGCGCCTTCCAGGGCCGCTATTCGTTCTTCAAAATTACGTACCGTGGGATTGGTATAGCGGGAATAGACGTTACCCGCTAGCTCGCCACTAAAGCGGGCGGCGGCTTCAGCCGCATTGGCGAATACATAACTTGATGTCGTATAAATCGCCTCGCTATGCTCGCCTTCGGGGCTGCGTCGTTGTCCAGCTCGCACCGCTAGTGTGTCGAGGGAGGCATTCTCGAGAGCTACTCTTAGCTCATCTCCGGGGCTTAGACCGCCCCCAGAAGAATTTGATGATTCACTCATAGAACCATTTCTCGCGTTGAATTGTGCAAACCGATCACTTCATCGCCACTACTATCGGGATCGCTATTTTTTGTTAGCTTTGCGACATCACTACGCTCTCGGGCAAGGCCATCCAGATAACTGGCGTCGACGTCACCGGTAACATATTCACCCGTGAAGACCGAACAATCAAAACGTTCGATATGTGGGTTGCCCTCCTTCGCGCTGTCAATCAAGTCCTCGATATCCTGATAGATTAGCCAATCGGCACCGATGGCCTGAGCCACTTGCTCGACCGTTCGGCCATGGGCAATCAACTCTGTTGCTGCGGGCATATCAATCCCATAAACATTGGGATAACGCACCGGCGGCGCTGCCGAAGCCATATAGACTTTTGCGGCACCGGCATCCCGGGCCATCTGAATAATTTCACTCGAGGTGGTACCGCGAACGATAGAATCATCTACCAGTAAGACATTTTTACCCCTGAACTCCAGCTTCACCGGGTTGAGTTTTTGGCGCACGGATTTTTTGCGCTGGGTCTGCCCCGGCATAATAAAGGTTCGCCCGATGTAACGGTTTTTCATAAAACCTTCGCGAAACTTTAATTGCAATGTTTCGGCAATGGCCTGGGCAGAGACTCGACTGGTATCGGGAACCGGAATCACCACATCTATGTCATGTTCCAGTTTCGCGCGCTGAATTTTCGCAGCGAGCTTTTCGCCCATCCGCAATCTGGCTTTATAAACAGAGATATTGTCAATCAGAGAATCTGGGCGCGCAAAATAAACATGTTCAAAAATACACGGTGTTAAGGTAGCGTTATCGGCGCATTGCTGACTATGGAGCTGACCATCATTATCAATGAAGATCGCTTCGCCCGGCTTCACATCTCTTTCCAGCTCATAACCCAACGCGTCAAAGGCCACACTCTCAGACGCCACCATGTAGTCGATACCTTGTATGGTGCGCCTGCTACCCAGTACCAGGGGCCGAATCCCAGCGGGATCGCGGAAAGCAAACAGTCCGTAATTTGCCACAATACCCACCACTGCATAAGCACCATGACAGCGTCGATGAACCCGCTTGACCGCGGCAAAAACATCTTCTGCCCTGGGTTCCAGCTGGCCCTGAAGCTGGAGTTCATGGGCAAATACGTTGAGCAGTATTTCAGAATCGGAATCGGTATTAACGTGGCGTAGGTCTGACTTAAAAACGTGTTCGAGCAATTCCTTTGAGTTCGTCAAATTGCCATTGTGGGCCATACAAATGCCGTAGGGCGAATTAACATAAAAAGGTTGAGCCAATGACGGACCCGAACTCCCTGCGGTCGGATAACGCGCATGGCCAATACCCACATTGCCGTTCAGCCTCTCCATATGGCGACGTCGAAAGACATCGCTAACGAGGCCCACATCTTTGCGTTGATTCAGCTGGCCGTCCTGGCAGGTCATGATCCCGGCCGCATCCTGCCCGCGGTGTTGCAACATGATCAAGGCATCATAAAGCTGCAAATTGACATCGCTATGGCCAACAATTCCAACCACTCCGCACATCGGGACACCCTCTAAAGAAATCGATCAAAAAATTCAGAAACCAACTCAGAAATCGTTGCTGCGGTTTCTCTTGCCCAACCTTCAAACCGTAAGAATTCGGGTATCAAGAGGGATTCATGCCACCACAGATCCTGGTCAACAGGCAAAACATTCGGTGCCAGAATCAGCGCGATCAGTACCACGACGACTCCCCTGGCTGCACCAAAAATAACACCGAGCAGCCGATCAGTACCGCTCAGACCTGTAGCCAGTATTAACTTGCCCAACAAGTAATTAATCAAGCCGCCAACAATTAACACGCCGACAAATAATATCAACCAGGCAACCAGCAAGCGCAGCGAAAGTGTACTGATCAGATCGACCAACCAGGGTGCGAAACGTTGGTAAAACAACATAGCTACCAACACCGCAGACATCCACACCACCAGCGACATCGCTTCTTTTACGAAGCCTCTAATCAGACTGATGAGTACCGAGATACCCAGTATCGCCACAATAGCCCAATCAGCCCAATTCACAGCTCTATCTCCACGCCCGCAATGCATCTGTTTCGTTAACACAAAACCTGTGCTGACTTAACAAACCGATAATGGCAGTCTAGCAAAAAAGTTTATTTCAATCAGGGTTCAAAGCGCAGCAACAGGGTCTTTAGTTTATATTTTTTCTCAATGGCCGTTTTCTCATCAAGCATATCTTGTTTCAAGATTTTCGGCCCCACATAGACTCGATGAATAGTCTTACCCTTAGTAGTGGATGCTCTCGAATAGGCTTGATACTGGTTGGCCAACAGTTTATTTACGAGTGACGCGGCCTTGTCAGAATCGCCAAAACTGGCCACCTGTAATATCCACGCTACGGGCAAGCCTTCATCACTTAAACCTGGGGCCTCTGGCTTCACAAGGCTTTGCGTCTTGGGGTCGCTTTCTGCCTCATCACGGCTGCTATTAAAACGAAACATCTGCTCCGCCGTTGTTACACTTTCGTCACCTTCAGCAGCCTGGGGTTCGGCAATTTCTACCGGTATGATCTCCGGTCGGTCTGGAATCTGAGTGCGAGTATCAACGACATACTCGCCACCAAAGTCGAGGAGTATGGGCAGTAAAATAACGGCTAAAGCGCCTAAGACCAGCGCCCCGACTATTCTTGGCCTCATTATTTGATAGCCTCACATGCGCGACCTAAGCCTGTCATATTTTTCATTAAGCAGTTTGTCCATGGAGCAATCGCAGTCCTTCAGACACCATATAAAAAGAGCCGAAAACCACCAATAGGTCATTGTCGCTCATTTGCCCAACAACCGATAGCCAGCCTTTTTCAACACTGCCGTAAATCTCTGGCGATAGCTCAAATACTTTGAGTTTAGCCGCAATATCCTTAGCACTTACGGCCCTGGCTGTCGCTTCCAGATCGCATACATGCCAGAAATCAATCTCGGATAATAGCGGCGCAATCATGCCATCAATATCTTTATCCGCTAATGCGCCGAATAAGCCATAGACCTTGTTTGTTGTTGTAGTTTTAAGGTATTCACCGAGCTTTTCAGCCAACAAGCATGCGGCAGCCGGGTTGTGGGCGACATCGAAAATAACCTGGTGGCGACCAAAGCGAGCGTGTTGAAAGCGGCCGGTGCTGAGTAGACAATCCCTTCTCGCTTGCGAGAGGGTCACGGAGAAGGCCAGTTTAGCCCGCTGGCACTGAGTCCCAAGCTCCGGC
>JAHRWI010000240.1 GCA_019090225.1 Porticoccaceae bacterium | reverse complement strand
TCTGCCTTGCTACACGTAATAAATACCATAAAAAATACCATTGACGATACAGATTATATTGTTGATTATAATTATTTTATTATTACATTTCAATATGTTACAAACAACTCCTACTCCCACTCGATTGTAAACAAGCCGAAAAATCCCAATGATATTTCGGGTCTTAAGCTAGCCAACTGCCTTAATACCATGAAAAATACCATTTTCAAGAATTTATTGGGATATTTTAGATCCCGACTGCCCTGGCTTCATATTTAGGGTTTCATACTCGCAGGTCCGTTCCGCTGAACAAATCGATGCCTGAGTATAAACCTTCACCACGCGCTTAAGGTCGGTCATTCGACTGATGGGTAGAGAATAAAGGGCGGGATGCTTGAATCCGTTGGTGTGGTTTGCATGGCAATTCCTGCTGATTAACAATCTGGGGGCTACCGGCCAGGCAGCCCCCAGATTCAGCGGCATTAACTATTCACCCTGCAAATTTCACCGGAGTAGGGGATCAGCCCTTGAAGGCCATTCAGATCCACTAGGCCAAAGCTGGTGAACTGCCCTTGATAACCGTTGAGCACGCCGCGGGTTGATTTGGGCTGTATGTCGTAGGTAATCTCAATCATGTATTGATCTTTCTTACCTTCTACCCGGGTCAGAATGCCGAGGTCTTTGGTGTGCATGAAGCCACCTTTTTCAGTCATAAAGTAGTGTTCCATATCCATCTCCAGCCCGGTCTCGGTGACCCGCTGACCAGTAACCTTGCCAGCGGCATTAGAAACACTGCCGGTTAGCGGCGCGACTATGGCAAAACTGCCGTCGGTCTGGGGCACGAAATTGGGCATACCCACCCCCCCGATCGGCATGCACTGCTCCCCTGCGGAGACGGTTCCGGCTGTGGCTGCGGTAACTGCAACGGCAAAAATAAGCTGATTCAATTTTTTGTTAAACATGACCATTTTCCTTTTAGTTTGATGGAGCGGGTTAACCGATAATCCGGACTCATCCGCTCAGTGGGTTTCAACCATTCATTAAGCGGCTTTGATGTTCATCGCGGCCTGTATTCCAGCAAGCGGAAATATCTGCCCACCGCCAGCCCAACTGCCCTCGCTGACCTCATAGAGCATTGCCCAGTGATTCAGTCGGTCTTCAAAAGGCCCCACAATACCGTCGACGATGCGGCCGATTTCTGCCACCAAAGAATGTCGATTTACTTCGTGCAGGGCGCCTTCGGGCGTGGTCACGGCGATGCGTAGTGGCGGTTGTTTCAGGTTTCTACTGCCAACATAGGCGGAGCCCTCGGGCTGTTCGTTGTAATAGGCCCAAACCAGTGATTGCGCACCGGCGTCATCAATGGGTGCGCCTTCAGCCTTAAGTACCGCATTGGAAAGCTGAGAAATCAGCCGGTCCTGTTCGGTTTTGGTAAGGGTGTTTGCGGGTGCTTCTACCTGTATTAATGGCATGGTCTTTCTCCTAATTTAATGTTGAATAAAAGTGTTTTGCTCCTTAGTCAATGTCGCTGACTGCATGGAACGAGGGCTATGTTATGTAGTGCGTATTAGCTGGTAAATGGTTTAAAAAGCACTTAATATGTGCTTTTTTGCACAATATAAATAAACACAATGAAATGGCCATTTTCGCGAGAAGTGGAGTGCGCTCTTATCGGGACAGCTGACGATGAATTGGGATGACCTGCGTTTCTTTCTTGCACTGGCCAGGGAAGGCAGTGTCAGCGGTGCCGGCCGAGTGCTGGCAGTGAAACACACCACGGTGGCCCGGCGAATCACCGCATTCGAAGAGCAGCTAGGCAGCCGCTTGTTCGACCGCACCCGGCGCGGCTATGTGATGACTCAGGTCGCCGAGAACCTCTACCCCCATGCTTTAGGAATGGAAGAGATCGCCCAGGCAGCGGATCGTGAAGTGTTTGGAATGGACGCTCAGCTGGCAGGCACGCTAAAACTGGCTGCGGCTTACGATGTTTTTACCCGGCTAATCACCCCAAAGCTGCACCAGTTCACCGAACAGTACCCGGCTATAGAAATGGAGCTGGTGTCATCCACCAGCCTGGCGGACCTGTCCAGCCGCCAGGCAGATATCGCCCTGCGGCTAACGCCAAAGCCACCGGAATACCTGGTGGGCCGGCAGATATTGCCGCTCGGACACGGCGTCTATGCCAGTGCAGATTATTTAGACACCAACCACAACGTAGACCAACTGGTGCTTTGGGATCATGACCGCCCGAACCCTGAATGGGTGACCAACCACTACCCGAATGGCCGGGTGGTGGCCCGAACCAGCGAAATAATGACCATGGTCGACGCCGTTAAAAGCGGTATGGGGCTGGCGCGAATGCCCTGCTATGTTGCCGATGCCGAACCGAGCCTGCGACGAATCGAGCTGCCCCTGACCCCTTCCACCTGGGGCGTCTGGGTGCTGAGTCACGTGGATTTACGATCCACCGCCCGAGTGCGGGTGTGCCGGGAATTCCTGATCGATATCATTGAACAGCAGCGTGATTTGGTTGAAGGGCTGTCATCCAACTACTTTATAGAATAAAGGACATCGAATTTATAAGATAAAAGAAATCGAAGCCTTTTTTGGCCCAGCCCTTAACCTCTCAATCGAGCCAAATTCGAAACGGCGGTCAATCAGCTCCGCTTTACCAATTCTCACTGTACGGCCGTAGCTCCACATCAAAGGACCAGGTTGAGCGATCCTGATGGGCGACGTGGAATATTTCCTCCGCGATGGCATTGGGATTGGCGAAGTAATCCTGGGGATGCTCGGCCCAGTGATCCGGCGGCACCAACCACGACGGCCGGTCATCCCCCAACCAGGGCGCGTTAATCGCCGCATCGACGACTACATAGGCCACGTGTATCCCCTGTGGGCCGAGATCGCGGGCCAATGATTGGGCTAACACCCGCTGTGCTGCTTTAGTCGGTGCAAAGAGCGCATAGGTGGGAATGCCACGCAAGGCCGCTGTATTGCCGGTCGCGATAATGACGCCGCTGCCAGCATCGATCATCGCGGGTGCAAAGGCACGGGCCAGGTGGAGTAAGGCAGTGG
>JAHRWI010000239.1 GCA_019090225.1 Porticoccaceae bacterium | reverse complement strand
TTGATGGATTGATGGATTGATGGATTGACCTTGACGGTAAGGTTTAAGGCAATATTTTGCGGTGAATTTTCGTGGTGAATTGCCGTGGTGAATTGTTAGGGCCAAGTTTGATAAGAATGTTAGCAAAGGGCTCAAACCCATCGATACGACCTGGTTAAACAAAGCCTTGATAGCGATAGAACGTTGTACAGGAAACACTCATAATAACGAACTTAAAGTTATCGCATTATTTGCTGATAACCAATGTGTTGATAACGAATTACCAGGCTTGTTGATCTGGCCACTTAAACTAGGAGCGACTTTGCAATTTTCCCTTTTACCTGCTGCCCTGTTTAGCGATGCTAATCGAAACCTTCGGTGGGCAAAAGCTGTCTCCTGGGTGGCTTATTTAAGTCTCATAGTCAGTTTGATCTGTGATGGTTTACTGGCAGAGACTAATCCCGTGTTACTACTGATAGCCATTATTCCCTTATTAATTTTCCTTCCCGGGCTGTTTCGTGAAGATCATCGCAGTCTGGTGATGCTATGTTTTGTGTCTTTACTCTATTTTACCGTCATTGTTACCAACCTCTACGAGCCGGATAAAACCTTGTTCACCGTGTTGGGCCTGGTGGCCGTGATTTTACTGTTTATTGCGGCAATGATGTACAGCCGCTGGCTACGGGCTAAAGAGCGATCAAGTCTCGAGGATTCGAATATGGACACTGATAATTAGATTTGCCAGCTTAAAATAGTCACACTGGTCGACACTGAAATATGTAAAGACCCGAATGTAACAAGTATCTAACAACCGTCCTACAATAGCCCCACAACAGAGATTAAATAGTCATGTCTGATGATAGTGCCCAGTCCAATCGTAAATCCGGCAAAAAATCCGGGCTTATCCGTCGCTTTTTCTCGCTGCTGGGCGGGATAGGTAAATTTGTTCGCTCAGCCATTAATATGTTGTTTTTGGTATTTTTCGTGCTCATCATCGGCAGTATGTTTAGCAGTAACATCCGCCCACTGCCCGCTAAAGCTTTCCTGAAAATTAGCCCCTCCGGCATGCTCGTTGAGCAGCTTACCTACGCCGACCCACTTGTCCAAATCATGGAGCAAAGCGCTGCCCATGCCAGTGAAACCCTGCTCGCTGACCTGGTAGAAGCCATTGATGATGCCGCTAAGGATGCTCGCATCACCGGTCTGGTACTGGAGCTTGATTTTCTCGCCGGTGGCGGACTCACCAAACTCAATATATTGGGAGCTGCGCTGACCCGCTTTAAAGCCAGCGGTAAGCCAGTGATTGCCGCTGCTAGTAATTTTTCTCAGGAACAATACTATCTGGCCAGTTTTGCCGACGAAATCCACTTAAACCCTATGGGTATGGTTCTGGTTACAGGCTATGGGGCTTACCGAACCTACTTTAAAGAAGGTGCCGACAAGCTCGGTATTAACTTCCATGTCTTTAAGGTGGGTGATTACAAAGATGCTGTAGAACCCTTTATTCGCAATGACATGTCCGAATATTCAAAACAACAAACGCGGTCATGGATTAATGAGCTGTGGCAAGCTTACACTTCACAGGTAGAAACTAATCGGGCTTTGAGCCCAGGGGCGATAGATACGTATATCAGCGAGATGGATAGCAATCTCGAAAAATCCGGAGGTAATATTGCCAGGCTGGCTTTGGACTCGACACTCATCGACCATATCAGCACGCGTCCCGCCCTGCTCAAGCACCTGCAAACCCTGGCGGGCAAAGACCCTGACGATAAACATGATTACCTTAATATCGGTTTTCAGGAATACCTGTTTCATAAACGACTAAAACCCCAGACCCAGCAAAATGAAGCCAAGGTTGGCCTGATTATCGCCAAAGGTACCATCTACGATGGCGAGCAACTCGAGGGCAGCATCGGCAGCCTGACACTCAGCGGGCTGCTACAGGAGGCCCGTGAGGATAAGCAAATTAAGGCTTTGGTGATTCGCGTTGATAGCCCTGGGGGCAGTGCCTTCGCATCTGATGTGATTCGCCAGGAAATAGATATCACCCGTGAATCAGGTACCCCGGTGGTCGTGTCCATGGGCTCAGTAGCTGCCTCCGGTGGCTACTGGATAGCGGCCAATGTTGATCAGGTCTGGGCATCCGCGACAACGATCACCGGCTCCATCGGAGTGTTTGGTTTGATTCCCACTTTCGAGCGCACCTTTGAGTCTCTGGGTATTCATAGCGACGGAGTCGGCACCTCACCTTTAGCTGATATATATCGTCTCGACCGGCCTATGTCTGAACCAGCGGGTCGAATCATCCAACTGAATGTTGAAAACATATATCAGCAGTTTTTGAACCTTGTCGCCACTGGGCGTAACCTGCCGAGTGAAGAAGTTCACCGTATTGCTCAGGGCAGAGTATGGACCGGCGCACAGGCTGAAAAATTGGGTCTGGTGGATCAACTCGGTGATCTCGACGATGCTATTAAGTCAGCTGCTCAACTGGCCGGCCTGGAGCACTACGACATTAAACCTGTTGAGAGAGATCTTGATTTTCGAGAGCAGGTGCTCAAGCAACTTGGTCAGCGTGTGGCGCAACTAAATCTAAAGGCTTATTTCGGTTCTAGCAACAGGCTCTCAGTTGAGTCTGTTGTCAAACAACAGCTCCAGTTGTTTGCCGATAAACTCGGTTTCAAAACCCCTGTCAGCGATCCCGGCGGACTATATCTTGAATGCATCGAGTGTCGCCAGTTTTGACGACAAAGTCGCTCGGTGTTAGCAGAGAATACTGCGCAGCTCACTCAGAGCTGACCTGACAGTTACTCGCACCTAACTCGATACGGTATTTCCAATGGTTAAGGACTTGCCAGCCTTATCTTTTCAACTCCAGAAACCCAAACTTTAGGTATTCTAATTCCGCCCTTTAGCGCCTTTAGCGCCTTGAGATGCTTGATGCGTGGCAGCAATACATTGTCCTTTCATTAAATGTAATCCAAATAGCTGACCCAGAGAGCTCGTAGAAATCTTTGGTTTGGTTAATGTTAAAAGTCGCAGCGCCTGTGTTTTACTGCCTTGCCAGGCGGGTTGGTACGGGATCCAGGTCGGTCAAGCGATCTTGTTATCAGGAGGCTTGCTGGAAATGTTATTTGATCTGACCGGTTAAGTTTTTAATAGTCAATAAACAATATTTATCCGAATGCCAAGTTAGGTAAGCGGCTTTCCGGTGAGCAGGTTTTTAATGGTTTACTCTGGCAGCGAAAGAGGTCGAACACATTAAATAAGGCATCAAAAGCGACGTGTTTGTTTGGGGCGCTTTTGACGACTTTATTTAATCACCTGCTCCAGGGCATTTAAGACCCTGGATCGAAATTCTCGCCGATACAACACACCGACAACCGTGGCCGAGGCGAGCATGAATATCCAGGGGTTAAGAAACCAGAGCAGATAAGCGAGACTAAAATAGTAGGCGCGCAGGCCCAAATTAAACGCCTGGGCAGCTCGAGAAATCACCTGTGCAGCATGAACAGAAAATTGTTGGGCCGCATCCTTATCAATCTCGTCATAGATCGGAGCTCGACCGATTAGCACGGAGGCAAAACCGTATTGACGTAGTGACCATGAAAACTTGAAGAAGGCATAAACAAAGACAGTAGATAGGAGCAGCAGTTTTGTCTCCCAGCCATGTTCAGTTACGGCCATGGCGAAAGGCAGATTGTCGGTCACCGCAACAATATCATCTCCCGAGCCCAATGCCGCCAATAGTCCAGCGATTACCAGCAAAGTAGAGGAGGCGAAGAAAGAAACGTTGCGTTCCAAATTCCCAAGCAGTGCTGCATCGCCGACCCGGTTGTTTCGTTTTAACAAGCTATCTATCCAGGCTTTTCTGTGCGTGGCCATAATGCTGGAGAGGCAAGGGCGTCGCCTTGATGTTTTGCGTGCATAGATGCTGTAACCTAACCAGCACAATGCAAACCAGAATAATGCGAGGGCATCAATCCCACTAAACCCTTTTATAACTTCTGAATCAATCATCAATGTTACGAACACTTATTCTGAAAGGCGGAGGGAGGATAAACGCCACACCCTCGCATGTCCAAGCCTTCCCCGCATTTGGCTCAGTTATTAGAGTAGTTATGAATAATATTCCGGCAAGGGTTGTGCTTTGTGACCCATGTCCATATCTTAATACTTAGAAGCCCATCCACAACTCCAGCTCCCTCTCCAATCCCGAGTGACCACCAAAAGCCTAACCCTCGCGCTTAACCGCATGCGGCTGTTTTATGGGCTCTCAAAAATAAATAGGGGAAAGACTGCATGTAAATTAGAGACGGATGGCCCTTAGATACCCTGACGATTGATAAAACAGTAGCAACTGCTCTGCACCACTATCTGCTAGAACCCTTTGCAAATGAAACCCAGGTGCCGAGGCAAAGGAAGCCGATGTTCAGTCCTACTGCTAGTAATTCCGACAAGGCCAACAGATAGCCAAAAAAACGATGAACCGGAGCTAGATCGGACAGAGAAAAACCGCTTGAACGAGAAAGGCCAGAAAGACCAACAAAACATGGTGCCCGGGGGCGGAATCGAACCACCGACACGAGGATTTTCAATCCTCTGCTCTACCGACTGAGCTACCCGGGCTTTGGAAGGCGCGTATTAAACCGTTTAGGTGCTAAGCCGTCAAGCCAAAGGGGCGGTTTTGTTTGGATTTGGCCTTGATTCTATTGAGGCCTACTCTGCTTCTGGGATGTAACCTTCGGCTTCGTCGTATTCCTCGCCAGAAAGGAATTTGCTGCGTTGTTCTGCCAGGTAGGTTCGGGCGGTCATATCCATCATATTGAGCTGTTTTTCATTGATGAGTCGGGTTTGATGGTCCATCCATGCCTGCCAGGCTTTGGCCGATATATTGTTGAAAATTTCCTCGCCTTTGGGGCCGGGAAAGGGTGGCGCATCGAGGCCGTCTAGCTCTTCCTGATATTTACTGCAAAACACGGTTCGACTCATATTCAATCCTCGTTGGCGGTGCACAGCATAAGAACTTGTGGGTGCTGAAACAAGTGACTTTGTGCTGCTATTTTGGCGGAGGCTACAGTAAATCGATCGCTAAATAGATGTTTGAGTTTGCTTGAGATGATTTGTCTGTATTACTCGCTGATTGGGATATTGTTAAGGACTTGTTCTACGGGCCTAGGAAGGCCTAATTGCCCTGGATCTTGGGGCCTTACCCAGGTGACACTGTGTTCTGCTATCTGTGTTGTTAACTCAGCCTTGAGTTGTGACAGTGAGATAAATACGGGTGTGTAGTCGAGATGGAAGTGGCTAAAGGTGTGGCGCTTTGCTTTGTCGAACCGGTAGTCGTGCTCCGCGGCTGAGTTAGGAGCTTTGAAGTCGATGCCTATTTGCTCGCAGGTCTCGTGTATCGCTGATTCGTGTTCACATTGAGGGAAGCACCATAGACCTCCCCAGAGGCCTACCGGGGGGCGCTGTTGCAACAGAATGCGGTTTTCTGAATCGCTGATGATTAAAAAGTGGGTACTGCGTATCGGAAGGGTTTTTTTAGGTTTTTTAGTGGGGTAAATCTCCATCGTGGCGCTTGCATGGGCCTGGCAGTCGGCTTGCAAAGGGCAGGCCTGACAGTTTGGTTTGCTGCGTGTGCACAATGTTGCGCCGAGATCCATAATCGCCTGGGTGTACTCTGCACAGCGATCATCGGGGGTGTTTGTTTCTGCAAGTGCCCAGAGTTGCTTTTGCACAGCGTTTTTGCCGGGCCAACCTTCGATGGTGTAATAGCGAGCCAATACGCGTTTGACGTTACCGTCTAGAATCGCCGCTCGCTGCTGAAAAGCAATAGCGCAAATGGCGCCTGCGGTGGAGCGGCCAATGCCGGGTAGTGTTTCTAAGTTGTCTGTGGCATTAGGGAATTGTCCGGCGTAATCGTCGACGACAAGCTGCGCGGTTTTATGCAGGTTGCGGGCGCGGGCGTAGTAGCCAAGGCCGGTCCATAGATGGAGAACCTTATCAATCGGTGCGGCAGCCAGTTCGGCTACGCTGGGGAAGGCTGCGATGAACCGCTCGAAGTAGGGTATAACCGTTTTCACCTGAGTCTGTTGCAGCATGATCTCCGACAACCAAACCCGGTAGGGGTTGATGTCCTGCTGCCAGGGCAGGTCGTGACGGCCGTGCTGGTCGAACCAATCCAGTAATTGGCTTGCAAAGGTCGAGGGCATTAATTCTGAGGCCTCTGGTTTCACTTTGGACTTCAAATTCGAGACTTCAGGTTTTTATATTATGGCTTGTGCGTCTAGCGACCGAATAGGCCTTTTAGCAGGCTGTCGACGGCTTTACTGTCTGCTTCGCTAAGCCCGGCTTTCTCACCGATTTTTTCGAGTATTTTATCTTTGGCAAATTGTTTTACAAAATCGCCGTCGGGCCGACAGCTTTTTGCTCCAGCATTTTCAAAGCTGTCTTTACAGCGCAGGGGAATATCTTTGTCTCGGAGTTTGGTGCTTTCTATCAGGCAGCCGTTTTCGCTGGTGCGCTCACCATTGAGGCGAGTGACTGCGAGGATGTTAAACGCACCGGCTTCGAGATCGACCTCGCCGTTAGCCTTTAATGTGAGATTACCAACGCCACTGCTCAGGCCATCAAGCAGTAGAGTTTGTCCCTGCATGCGGAATTTACCATCAACCGTGTTGAGTTTGGTGCCTGCTGGCCAGTCATCTTTGGCGGGTATTTTTTCGACCATGGCGGCTACCTGGCAATAGCTTTGCTCGATATTAATGGTCTTAAGTTCTGGCTCGA
>JAHRWI010000013.1 GCA_019090225.1 Porticoccaceae bacterium | reverse complement strand
GCGACTTCTCAATCTACCCGAAAGGTTAGCGAGTTGATCGGAAATTTAGTCGATGCTTTAGTCGACAAGTCGCCGGACGTCGACGACATTTGGGATTTGACGCATTCGAGCCAGCAATTGACTGAGCTGTTCAAAACCGTCGATCTCGGTAGTCATTTCAATTTGAATCATGCCTTCCACTGGGGCAAGCGTATTCAACGCCTGGATAAATAGGCCCTGCTCATCAATAAGCTCGGTAATATCACGCAATAAGCCACCTCGGTCATAGGATTTTATCGCCACTTTCACGGGAAACTGGCTTTGAGGTCTTCGACCCCAGCTCAGCTGAAGAATATTGAGTGGCTCCAGGCTTTCTAAATGCAAGAAATTACCGCAATCTTTGCGATGCACGGTGACCCCGCGATCCCTGGTTTTGTAGCCGCCAATCGGCTGCCCTGGGTGTGGTGAACAACACTCAGCAACGCGTACACGCATATCGCCAACACCGTAAATGTAATGCTCTGTCTGGGCAAACTGTTGAGCCTGCTGAACCTGTAAACCCTGACCATCCCGGTCGATTCCGACTTCTTGCTGAGCTGCATGAAGCACTTCGCGAACGCCCAATTGCCCGGAGCCGATTTGTTCGTAAAAATCTTCGACATTTGAATAAGCAAAGCGCTCGGCCAAAGCACTGGTGACACTCGCGTCCATACCCAGGCGATGAAATTCACTGGCGAATATCGCTTGTCCTGCCTGAATATTCTGGTCGCGATTTTGCGATTTAAACCATTGTTGAATTTTGCTTCTGGCGCGCGTGGTTTTGATATAACCCAGCGTGCTATTCAACCAGTCACGATTAGGCTCGGCATGTTTACCGGTAATAATATCCACCTGATCTGCGGTTTTTAATTGATAATTGAGCGCCACTATCTGGTCGTTGATTTTCGCACCCTTACAGCGATGTCCAATTTCGCTGTGTATTTGATAAGCGAAATCGACCGGTGTCGCACCACTAGGCAAATCCACCACATGCCCCTTGGGGGTATAGACATAAACCCGCTCTGAGGCCTTTTCCTCAAGCAGGAAATCGCCGACGGCCTGATCGCCAATATTATCGTGCCACTCGAGTACCTGCCGAAGCCAGGCCATTTTATCATCATAATTTTTCGAGTCAGACTCGCCATCATCCTTGTAGTGCCAGTGAGCGCAGATGCCAAACTCGGCCTCTTCATGCATGTCAAAGGTACGAATCTGAATTTCGATGACTTTTCGTCCCGGCCCGATGACGGCCGTATGCAGGGAGCGATAACCGTTATCCTTTGGTGAGGCAATGTAGTCATCAAATTCATTGGGAATATTGCGCCACTTACTGTGTACGATACCCAGTACCGCGTAACAGTCCGATACTGTCGGCACCAGAACCCGAACCGCTCGAATATCGTAGACCTGAGAAAAACCAATATCTTTGCGATGCATTTTGCGCCAGATGCTGTAAATATTTTTGGCGCGACCGCTCACCTCGCCGACCTTACCGAGCCGAGTCAATTCGCTGTCGATGGTGCCGATCATTTCATCAATATACAGTTGGCGCTCACTGCGTTTTTCGGCCAGCAAACGGGCTATTTGCTGGTACTCATCCGGCTCCATATAACGGAAGGCGAGATCCTCTAACTCCCATTTCAAATGGCCGATACCCAGGCGGTGGGCCAGGGGCGCATAAATATCAAATATTTCGTTGGCTACTGCCCTGCGCTTATCTTCTGAGGCATCCTTAACCGCACGGATGGCGTAGGTGCGCTCGGCCAACTTAAGCAACGCAACCCTGACATCATCAATAATCGAAACCAGCATCTCTCGTACTTTCGATGTTTGATAACCACTATCATGACCCAGGGCCTGAGCCGATGTGCGATCACGCAAAGCCGTCACGACCGCCATATCCAGCACGCTGGATATCAGTTTGGCGACATCTTTGCCAAATTGCCGGCGAACGCTGGCGAGTGATAGCTTGTTCTCGCGCACCGCTCGATACAGAATCCCCGCCTGGAGACCCTCGGCGGCAACCCCGAGTTCAGAAAGAATTTCTGCCATTTCAAGGCCGGCCTGTAGACAGTTGCTCTGGTCATCGTCCAGCTCTAAGCTGCCTTGCTGCTGAGCCTCTAGCGCTTTTAATTGCGCCTCTCGAACCGCATTGACTGCGCTTAGCAGCGCTTTATTAATATCGTCATCGAGACGACTATTATTATCTTTAATCCTGCTTAACCATGGCCCCAAATCTTCTGGGACAGCCTCTAAAAAAGTATGGCTTTCACGGGTTTTAACCATAGGCTATAGAAATAATGGTCCAGCTTAGTCGGTGAACGGGCTTAGCTTATACATCGGCTTATGCACTGGCTTATTCCTCAGCGCGCTCATTTATCGGCTTTCTGCTCAGCGGTATCGTGCTTTACAGTACCCTGCTTTATGGTATATAGCCCCGATGATAAATACCGATCACCACGGTCTGAGATAGAGACAACAATAACTACATCACTAAGCCCTTCGGCTAACTGTAATGCCCCTGCCACTGCGCCACCAGATGACACGCCGCAAAATATACCTTCCTGGCGGGCCAGTGCGCGCATGGTATCTTCCGCAGTCTGCTGGCCGATATCGAGGGTTTGATCAACCAGGGTCTCATCGAATATACCGGGCAAATACTCTTTGGGCCAACGGCGAATGCCGGGGATACTGGCGCCTTCGGCGGGCTGTAAGCCAACAATTTGCACATCCGGGTTTTGGCTTTTCAAATACTTGGCCACACCCATGATAGTGCCAGTCGTGCCCATGGCACTGACAAAATGAGTCACTGTGCCATGTGTTTGCTGCCAGATCTCCGGGCCGGTGCCTTCCATATGAGAACGCGGATTGTCGCTGTTGTTAAACTGATCAAGAACCATACCCTTACCATCTTTCTGCATCTCCAGGGCCAGATCTCGAGCACCCTCCATACTCGCCTCTTTGCTCACCAGAATCAGCTCGGCACCGTAGGCTAACATCGCCTCTTTGCGCTCTTCGGTCATATGATCGGGCATAATCAAGATCATTCGGTACCCTTTGATGGCCGCGACCATGGCCAGAGCGATACCGGTGTTACCGCTAGTTGCCTCGATCAAGGTGTCGCCGGGATTTATCTGACCCCGCTCTTCAGCAAGGCTGATCATACTCAAAGCTGGTCTGTCCTTGACCGACCCCGCAGGGTTGTTGCCTTCGAGCTTAACCAGGAGGGTATTGTTATTACCAGCGCTCAGCCTTTGCAATCTAACCAGTGGTGTATTGCCGATACAGGATTCAATGGTTGGATATTTGACGGCCATGAGTGGGGTCTCAAAAATTCGCTATTTTAGCCTTTTGCACAGAATCTGTCTTCCGGCCTTATTCGCTGTCTTGCAGCAATAAGGCCAACAAACGATTACCAACTAAAGCCAACTACTACAGTTAAACAGCTGCATTAAACTTGCGGCTAACCCCGATAAATCGACACCGAATGGTCTGATCTCTTATCAAGGCAGAAACGGGCTAGCCAGTAATCGTCACAAAGGCCAGGGCATAATCTCGCTCATCACTGAGGCTCAACAATACTTCTCTTCCACCCAAATCATGCATTATTTTGAGGGCATTGCCCGACAATTCAAGCTCTGGTGCCCCCACGGGTGTATTCGACACATGAATGTCCTGCCAACTAATCAGCCCAATGCCAGTTTTTAAAGCTTTGCTCAGCGCCTCCTTGGCTGCAAAACGTTTAGCAAGAAAACTCGCCTGACTTTGGCGGCAATTAAATTCGTTAAATTCAGCCGGCGTTAAAATGCGTCGCGCCAAACGCTCCCCGGTACGCGCCAGGGCATTTTTTATACGCTCGATCTGCACCAGGTCGGTACCAATGCCAATAATCACGAAACACCAATAATCATGGCTTATTGCTCGACCCGCTAAGCACTTCTGCAAATAATGCTCGGCTGTATAAGGGTTTGGCACCCAGGTGCAAGGCTAAGGCTCTGCGCATCAAGCGCTTGGCACTTTGGCGAACAGCAGGGCTGGAAAATTGATGACCCGCAATGGCTAACAGGTCGGCACCGGAAAATATATCTTTGACTGGCTGACCAGCCCGCTTGCCAAGCCTTGAAAACCCTTCTCCAGGATGAAATAAATAATCGGCATCCGATGCTAAACCAGAGCCGTCATCCTGGTCGACGTGAAAATTAATGCCATAGCCCATCTCATCTAAGAGACGTAATTCGAAAACGCGCAGTTCCGGCTCAGGATCAGCGCCGTGGCCAAGCAAGGTCAATAGTCTGGCGTACTGATCAAAGAAATCCTGGTGAGGAATATACTCAGGCATTAGCCGGGTCAACAACTCATTGATATAAAACCCAATATATAAAGCCTTACCTTGCAGCATCAATACTGAGGCTGCGGAGTCGTGACCAGTAAGCGTTTTCAGATCGCTTTTACCTTGCCAGCTGGCAAACAGCGGCTGAAAAGGCTGCAGGGGCACAAGTCCCGAGCCTTTTTTTGAGCGAGAAGCAGCTCTAACGCCGCGCGCAACAACCCGTAATCGACCAACTTCTCGAGAAAATAAATCGACCAATTGGCTGCTTTCCCGATATTGACGGGTATGCAGCACATAGACCAGTTCGTTGTTCAAAGTCAGCTTTCCGTCATGCCTGCTAAATTACGGGGGCAACCGCGTTTAATCGGTATAACCCAGACTCCGCAACGCCCGCTCGTCATCAGACCAGCCGCTACGCACTTTAACCCACAGCTTAAGCATTACCTTGCTATCAAACAGGCGCTCCATATCTAGCCGCGCCTGCTGGCCGATACTTTTCAGGCGTTCACCTTTGGTGCCGATGATGATGCGCTTTTGTCCTTCTCTCTCAACCAAGATAAGGGCGTTTATATGCAAAATATTAGCGTTTCGGGAGAATTCCTCGATCTCAACGGTTACCTGGTAAGGCACCTCAGCACCGAGTTGTCGAGTGATTTTTTCGCGGACTATTTCGGCGGCGAGGAAACGTTCACTGCGATCGGTTATCTGATCATCGGGAAACAAATGTTCACCACTGGGAATATGGCGAGCAATCGCTTTTTCGAGAACGTCCAGATGCTTACTCCGCAAAGCTGACACCGGTATTAGCTCAGCATTGGGTAAAGCTTGATGAAGGGTTTCGAGAGCTGGAAGCAAGGCATCGGTATCATCTACCCGATCAATTTTATTAACGGCGATAATCACCGGCGTGTTCTGATTTATAAGTTGCTGAGCTACCAATTGGTCGGTCTCATCCCACTGCAATCTATCAACCACGAAAACCACAACATCCACATCTCGAATGGCATTTTCCGCCGCTTTATTCATGATGCGGTTAATAGCTTTTTTTTGATTCTGGTGAATACCCGGCGTATCGACAAATATAAGCTGTATCGGCCCTTCGGTTTTAATCCCTAAAACCTTATGTCGGGTGGTCTGAGGTTTACGTGAAGTAATGCTCAGCTTCATGCCCAGCAGATGATTCAACAAGGTTGATTTACCCACGTTAGGTTGCCCTACGATAGCAACATAGCCACATCTCTGTTGGGAGTTTTCAGTCATCGCGCTCAGTCGTCTTTTTTGTGGTCACTGCTTTATTAGCCTTTGCCTTAATAACAGGCACGCCACCAAACACCTTGGCACCAGCGATTCGAACGGCTTGAGACTCAAGCCTATCCAGTTGATCAAACATGCGTTGGGCTGCCTCTTGCTCTGCTTTTTTTCGACTACTGCCCTCACCTACGGCCATTTGCTCGCTATCAGACAAGATACACTGCACACTGAAAACTTGCTCGTGGGCATCGCCAGTGCTTTCAATAACCTGGTAAGCGGGAAGTTCACAACCCTGCCCCTGCAAATATTCCTGCAAAAGCGTTTTAGCATCTTTGGTAATTGTTTTAACTGACAGATCGCCTAGTCGATGACTGTACCATTGCGTGATCCTTAGTCGGCAAGCGTCAATGCCTGCATCGAGAAAAATCGCGCCAATAATTGCCTCCATGGCATCGGCCAGTATGGTGTCACGGCGAGCACCCCCGCTTTTCATTTCACCACCACCTAATTTTAAGTGCTCACCTATCGCCAGCTCTCGAGCGACTTCGGCCAACACCGCGCCTTTAACGAGACTGGCGCGTAACTGACTCAACTCGCCTTCCTGAGCTTTTTCAAATCGCTCATACAAAATATGGCTAATTACCATACCCAATATCGCGTCACCCAAGAATTCCAGGCGTTCGTTATTTATTGCGCTATAACTACGGTGAGTCAGGGCCTGCTGCAATAATTTGGGCTGACAAAAATCATGACCAATACGCGTCAAGAGGCGCTGATAATTAATATCCACAAATTATCAGGCGTTTGAAATTACGGATAAGAAGGTTACTTTGAACTGTCATACTCAGTATGAAATACCGCCACAATATCTACATTGGCAATAAAATTAACCCGCTTTTCGTAATCAAAATAAACCAATGTCCCGGTTTTATCTCGCTCGATTTGCAAGGTTTTGATATCGACATCTCGGACACTGTTAACCGTAAATGAATCAGACACTATCCGCCGTATTTGGCGATTTTTCATCTGATCGATATCTTCTTGCGCCAGGGCCTGCAACGCAGCGTCAACGAAATAATAATCCACAAATAAAGGCCCTATCTTAAACACTGCGGTCAATAAGAAACCGCCTATAACTAGTATTGCCAAAAACCCTAGAGGCGAAGCCCCCCGCTGTTTACATTCTCGCATCACACCAGCTCCTGTTATTCCTAAAACTATTTCTATTTAATGGTGCCTACTCTATCAAAGGTCGGCACACTTAGCATTTTTTCCCATTGCATCCAGATGGCAAAGGCCTTACCTACTATATTTTTTTCGGGCACAGCTCCCCAGGCTCGGCTGTCCCAACTATTATCTCGATTATCTCCCACCATAAAGTAATGTCCTTCGGGAACAACTTCAAAAAAGTCCCTCCCGTATTTTCCGGCCTCAACTTGTCGACGCAACAAATGCTCAACGTCATGGAGCTGCTCATTAACGATTCGGTAGTTACTCAATGAATTTCCTACCTTACCCGGAATTTTTCCCTGGGACATTTTTTTACCATTAATGTAAAGGTAATTGTCTATAACTCTGACTTCATCTCCGGGTAAGCCGACCACCCTCTTAATAAAATATCGATCATCCTTGGGCGGCACAAAAACCATAACATCGCCGTGTTTCGGCTCTCCCACTTCGAGTACTTTGGTACCTAGCACCGGCAGCCGCAAACCGTAGGAAAACTTGTTGACCAATATAAAATCCCCCACTTCCAGCGTCGGGATCATTGACCCAGAAGGGATTTGAAACGGTTCTACCACAAAAGAACGAACCACTAGAACAACAAATAATACCGGGAAAAATGGCGCGGTGGATTCGACATACCAGGGAGAAGGTTGATCCTTGCCTCTCCGAGCTGACAGATAGAATTTATTCAGAAACCACATGAAACCCGCTATCGCGGTCAAGATCACCAGAATCAGTGGAAAATCCATATCCATATTTATATTCTACCCATTTTTAGTCTATCCACTGTTTTTAG
>JAHRWI010000238.1 GCA_019090225.1 Porticoccaceae bacterium | reverse complement strand
CGAGATTGTTAATTGTCTAGAAGGTAAGCTGGCAGATCTTGTTATTTCCGATATGGCACCCAATATGAGTGGTATGAAGGAGATTGACCAGCCCCGCGCGATGTACCTGCTGGAATTGGCGGTTGATTTTGCTAGTCAGGTGCTGCGGCCGGGTGGGGTATTCGTGAGTAAAGTGTTTCAGGGTGAGGGTTTCGATCAGCTGCTCAAAGATGTGCGTACCCGCTTTGACAAAATTGCTGCTAAAAAACCCAATGCCTCTCGAAGCCGGTCGCGGGAAGTATATTGGGTGGCTACCGGGTATCGCGGTCGAAATTGACCACTAAGCGGACAAACAGTCGTGACAAATCGAGTTATACTGCGTCGGCTATACTGTAATAAAACAATGAGCTGGCGTGGCGCTGGCGCGAGGATAGACAGTTGAGTGAAATGGCAAAAAATCTGATTCTGTGGGTCATCATTGCGGCGGTACTGCTGTCGATCTTCCAGAACTTTAAGGAAGGCCCTACACCACCCACAATGAGCTATACCAACTTCGTTGACGAAGTACAGAATGACCGCGTCCGCAGCGTTATTATCGGAGGTCAGATCATCGAAGGCGAGCATCACGACGGTACTCGCTTTCGTACGGTGAGGCCTGATGTGCTCGACACGGGCATGATGAAAGATTTGCTCAATCACAGCGTCAATGTTGAAGGTCGAGAGCCTGAGAAGTCCAGCATCTGGATGCAGCTCCTCATGGCTGCATTTCCTATCCTGTTGATTCTCTTTATCTTTATGTTTTTTATGCGGCAAATGCAGGGTGGCGCAGGCGGTGGTCGCGGCGGCCCTATGTCCTTCGGCAAGAGCAAAGCTAAATTGCTCAGCGAAGATCAGATCAAGACGACCTTTGCCGATGTTGCCGGTGTTGATGAGGCCAAGGAAGACGTTGGTGAGCTGGTCGAGTTCCTGAGTGATCCTTCTAAGTTTCAGAGCCTCGGTGGGCGTATTCCTCGGGGTGTCTTGTTGTCGGGTCCTCCTGGGACCGGTAAAACCTTGTTGGCTAAAGCCATTGCAGGGGAGGCTCGCGTACCGTTTTTCTCCATATCGGGATCCGATTTTGTTGAGATGTTTGTTGGTGTAGGTGCGTCCCGTGTTCGCGATATGTTCGAGCAGGCTAAAAAGCAGGCTCCCTGTATTATTTTTATCGATGAAATTGATGCTGTTGGCCGTACCCGCGGCGGTGGTTATGGCGGCGGTAACGACGAGCGCGAGCAAACCCTGAACCAGTTGCTGGTTGAGATGGACGGTTTTGAAGGCAATGACGGGGTTATCGTCATTGCTGCGTCTAACCGTCCCGATGTCCTTGATCAGGCCTTGATGCGCCCCGGTCGTTTTGATCGCCAGATTTATGTCGGCCTGCCGGACATTCGCGGTCGAGAGCAAATCCTCAAGGTACATGTGCGTAAAGTTCCCCTGGACGAAAGCGTTGATCTTCACGTTATTGCCCGAGGTACACCTGGGTTCTCCGGCGCTGACCTGGCTAACCTTATTAACGAAGCGGCACTCTTTGCTGCCCGGTCCAATCGTCGCCTGGTCACTACCGAAGAATTTGAAAAGGCCCGGGACAAGGTCATGATGGGTGCCGAGCGGCGTTCTATGGTGATGTCCGAGGTTGAAAAAACCAATACTGCCTATCATGAAGCAGGGCATGCGATTGTCGGCAGGCTGACGCCAGAGCATGACCCTATCCACAAAGTGTCGATCATTCCTCGTGGTAGAGCTTTGGGTGTCACCCAGTTTTTGCCGGAAGAAGATCAATACAGCATGAGCAAGCGTAAATTGACCAGCCAGCTGTGTAGTTTATATGGTGGTCGAATTGCTGAAGAACTTATCCATGGTCTTGATGGTGTTACCACTGGGGCTTCCAACGATATCGAAAGAGCCAGCCAGCTAGCGCGCAGTATGGTGACGCGCTGGGGCCTGACTGAAAAAATGGGTCCTATTCTCTATGGCGATGAAGAGTCAGCCATGCCCGGTCAAGGAGGTAAAAACTTTTCTGGTGCAACGTCCCAGTTGATCGACGAAGAAGTACGGCTGATTATTGATGATAGTTACGCTCGGTCTACGACTTTATTAAAAGAAAACATCGATATCCTCCATGCGATGAAAGATGCCTTGATGGAGTTTGAAACTATTGATGCAGAACAGGTCGATGACCTTATGGAGCGTCGAGCTGTGCGCCCGCCACGGGACTGGCACGATTCAGATTTTGATCACTCATCGGGTGGAACAGGAGCGTCAAGCGATGCTGATGTTGAGGCCGAAGTGTCAAAGACTGATGTTGATAAGCCCGATGCTCCCATTGGCGATCCGGTCGAAGGCAGCTGATTCTAGTGGCGAGTCTTGATGGCTCGCAGTTTCTCTGATCTTTAATTGGCGAGCCCTGGCAGATTTTACGCCTTGTCGTCAGGTGTTTTTCCGATCGATTTTTCCGACAATTTCCTCAGTTGATGATGTTTTCTGTAGGCCATAACCGCCCTCAGGTGATGGGCATTCTTAATATCACCCCTGACTCCTTTTCAGACGGAGGGCAGCTTTATATCGGCGGTCTTCCCAGTCTCGACAAAGTATTATTTTTAGCTGACTTATTGGTCGAACAGGGCGCTGATATCCTGGATATCGGTGGTGAATCGACTCGCCCAGGTGCTATAACTATCACCGAATCCGAAGAGCTAGAGCGAGTGGTTCCTGTTGTAGCGGCGCTTAAACAACGTTTTGATATTCCCTTATCGGTTGATACCAGCACGCCTGAAGTGATGAGGCTTGCAGCAGCAGAGGGCGCGTCAATGATCAACGATGTCCGTGCGCTGTGTCGTCCCGGAGCGCTTGAAGCGGCGGCGGCGAGTCAATTGCCCGTGGTGTTGATGCACTTGCGGGGCGAACCCAAAAACATGCAGGACGATCCGGCTTATAAGGATGTTGTCAATGATGTTGTTGGGTTTTTGACCGGGCGTGTCAGTGCCTGTGAAGGTGCTGGCATTGATCGTAGCAGGCTGGTCATTGACCCGGGTTTTGGTTTTGGCAAAACGCTGGATCACAACCTGGATTTATTTCGAGCCTTACCTGAACTGGTGGCCCTGGGCTTGCCGGTATTGGTAGGTCTGTCACGAAAGCGTATGATTGGTGAGGTGCTTGGTAAGCCCACAGCTGATCGTGTTTGCGGCAGTGTCGCCCTGGCCTTACTAGCAGCACAAAAAGGCGTCAGCATGATTCGAGTCCATGACGTTGGCGCAACGGTTGATACTTTAAAAGTACTGGCTGCCACTAAAGAGCCATAACCCCTGGTAAGACGAGTTTAGTAAATCATGAGCAAACGATTTTTCGGCACAGATGGTGTTCGCGGGCAGGTCGGCAACTATCCGATCACCGTAGATTTTGTTCTAAAGCTGGGTTGGGCCGCCGGTAAAGTATTTGGCGACAGCCAGCTAAGTGGTCAGGGTCGAAAGCTCATTTTGATCGGAAAAGATACTCGTGTATCTTTTCCGATCAAAATGAGCTTTCGACCCTGACCACTTAGCTGGCT
>JAHRWI010000237.1 GCA_019090225.1 Porticoccaceae bacterium | reverse complement strand
ATGCGCACCAGGTAAGTCTTCCTGAAGCCAGTTAAACAGGGTTTCCCTCACCCGATCGCCGCTTGGTCGCAGTCCTTCAATGTTGGGAAAATTAAGCCGACGCCCCCGCCATTGGCCAGCAATAATCCTTACCTGGCCACCTGGTGCAGCGTTTTTTCGTCGATTTGACACCCGGTTGATTCCTGACAGTGAAGCTAAAATGTTAGGATACAGGGGTTTTGCGAATGGTAGTAAAAACACTTAAAGGCATTAAATAGCTAATGGCTTCAAACGAAGATACATCGACACCTAAACCTAAGAAAAAACTATTTGCCCGCTGGCGGCGAAAAGACGTGGATGCCGATTACGATGCCCCCGTTTCCGACGAAGTTGCCGTGTCTCCGGATGGTGGCGATACTCCACCAGTAGAGGTACTCCCGGCGACTGAAGAGATCTCTGATACTGATGTGCTTAGGGGTGGGGCTGACGAAGCCCTAAGCACAGCCGTAGATCTAGCCGAAGTACCGGAAGCAATCGAAGAGGCGAGCATTGAGCCTGATGAGCAAGCTAATTTGGCCGTTCAGGCAGAGGATGAGTTAGACCACCAGGATACCGCCGCCGTTGAAAAACCGAAACGTCGCAACGTGTTTAGTCGGGCCTTATCGAAAACCGGTCGTGGCCTGGAAGCGCTGTTTCTCGGACGTCGGCAGATCGATGAAAATATGCTTGAGGAGTTGGAGACTCAATTGCTAATGGCCGATGTGGGCGTTGAAGTCTGCACCGAAATTATCGATGAGCTCACCGACCGGGTTAAACGCCGAGAGCTTAGTGACAGTGATGCCTTGCGAGAGGCATTGCATCAGATAATGGTGGAAATGCTGGCACCCTGCGAATTAGCATTGGATGTCACCAAAGGGCAGCCCTGCGTGATTCTGGTGGTGGGCGTTAATGGTGTGGGGAAAACCACGACTATCGGCAAGCTGGCGCGAAGTTATCAGAATCAGGGCCTGTCGGTGATGTTGGCCGCCGGTGATACTTTCCGTGCGGCGGCGGTGGAGCAATTACAGGTCTGGGGTGAGCGCAACAATGTGCCAGTCATCGCTCAACATACTGGTGCGGATAGCGCTTCGGTTATTTATGATGCCATTGAGTCAGCCATTGCACGTAATATAGATGTGTTGATTGCCGATACCGCCGGACGCTTACATACCAAAAGTAACCTGATGGACGAACTCGCCAAAGTGAAGCGAGTCATGGCAAAGCTCAGCGAAGATGCTCCACACGAAGCCTTACTCGTGCTGGATGCGGGCACTGGCCAGAATGCGGTTCGGCAAGTGCAGGAGTTTAACGAAACGGTGACGGTGACTGGTCTGGCGATTACCAAGCTTGATGGCACAGCAAAGGGCGGCGTCGTGCTGGCCTTGTGCAAGCGTTACGGTATTCCGGTGCGTTATATCGGTGTCGGCGAAGGCCTGGATGATTTACAGCGCTTTCGTGCCGATGATTATGTGCAGGCCCTGTTGTCTGAAAAGGCTGTGTCTAAAGGGTCGGTGTCTAAGAAGGCTGTACCTGAGATGCCGAATGACCAATGATTGAATTTGACGGTGTTAGCAAGCGTTACGAAGAAGGCTTTGAGGCCTTAAGTGGTATTAACCTGGCCATGGCTGCTGGTGAAATGGCTTTTTTGACCGGGCACTCAGGGGCAGGCAAAAGCACCCTGCTTAAATTGATTATGTTGATGGAGCGACCCAGTCGGGGTCAGCTATTGATCAACGGCAAAAACCTCAACCGACTGCATCGTAGTCAAATCCCCTATTATCGCCGCCGCATTGGGGTGGTATTTCAGCATCATCAGTTACTTTTCGATCGCAGTGTCTTCGATAACGTTGCTTTACCGTTACAGGTGTCCGGCTATCAGTCTCAGGAAATTGGTCGGCGGGTGCGAGCATCCCTGGACAAGGTCGGTTTACTCGATAAAGAAAAACTTAATCCTCTACAGTTATCCGGCGGGGAGCAGCAACGGGTCGGTATTGCCCGAGCTGTGGTTCACAAGCCGAGGATACTACTGGCCGATGAGCCAACCGGTAACCTCGACCCAGAATTGTCATCTGAGATTATGCGTCTGTTTCGGGATTTTCGAGACGTCGGGGTGACCGTGCTAATAGCCACTCATGATATAGATCTTGTTGAACGGATGGGCGAGCGGGTGGTGAATTTGAATCACGGCCAGCTGACAGCGGGGCTTGAGTGAATCGCTTTAAGCGAAGCCGGAGTCCTGTCAACAGCGCCGGGAAAACCCGCGTTGGCAAAGAACTCCCCCCAAAAGATAGCTCAGCTGGAGCCGTTCAGGGTCGGATAGGCTTTGGAGCCATTATCGATAGCTGGTTCCTCAGCCATAGAAGTAATGCCCGTGAAAGTTTTGCTCGCCTGTGGGCCGAGCCGCTACAAAGTTTGATGACCGTTTTGGTCATCGCTATTGCGATAGCTTTGCCTACGGCCCTGTGGGTGGCAATTTCCAACCTGCAGCAATTGAGCGGCAGTTGGCAAAACAGCGCCCGAATCAGTGTCTTTATCGACCGGGGAGCGGCACCAAAGGTTGTCCAAGGTTTGATTGATACCGTTCAAAGTCTACCGCAATTAGAGGCAGTAAAATATATCTCCCCCGAAACGGCTCTGGAGGAGTTTCAGGCCGCCGCAGGGTTTGGCGATGTACTGGCTTTGCTGGATGATAATCCCTTGCCGGGCGTACTGCTGGTGTCTCCGGAATCAGTGTTATCCAATGATATAAAGCGTCTAAGTACCCTGGTGGATGACTTGAGCGAATTGCCCGGCGTCGCCGAAGTTCAGCTGGATATGCAATGGTTGCAACGTATGCAACAGATCCTGGAGATGGGCGAACGGGTCTCGGTGTTACTGGGTTTCACGTTATCGTTGGGTGTATTGTTGGTGGTAGGCAACACCATAAGATTGGCGATTGAGAACCGTCGGGATGAAATTCTCGTCGTCAAACTTGTGGGCGGTACCAACGCTTTTGTGCGGCGACCTTTTTTGTACACCGGCCTTTGGTATGGCTTGTCGGGTGGGTTAATGGCCTGGTTGGGCGTTACCCTGGGTAGCTTATGGCTGGACAGTGCCGTAACTGGTCTGGCGGCGCTGTATCAAAGTAGTTTTTCTCTGGCGGGTACCGGCTGGCGAGGGTTGTTGATTCTAACAGGCCTGGGTGGGCTTTTAGGTCTGCTTGGTGCTGCATTGGCAGTGGGTCGGCATATTGCTCGTATAGAGCCATGACTCAAGCTTGAGATGGCGGGCTTAAACCCCCTGATAAAACAAGCGGTTAAGGGAACTTTAGGTGAATATAGACATCTAACCTTGAAGTGGTAAACTACGCCGTCCAAATTTAGGGTGGCGAGCTCCAGGAAAGCTATCCTTTGAGGTGATCATGAGTAAGAACCTTCAATCGAACAAAAATCTTCAATCTCTACAGTGGATGACACCAGGTGGAAACCTGGGGGCCTACATGCAGGGTGCCAATTCTATCGCGGTACTAACGGTTGAGGAAGAAAAAGCCCTTGCTGAGCGGCTTTATTATGACGATGACGTCGAGAGCGCACGTCAACTGGTACTTGCGCACCTGCGGTTTGTTGTCCATATAGCCCGGTCATACAATGGCTATGGGCTGCCGCTGGCAGATTTAATTCAGGAAGGCAATGTTGGGCTGATGAAAGCGGTCAGACGTTTCAATCCTGAGAGAGGCGTGCGCCTGGTTTCCTTCGCTGTGCACTGGATTAAGGCTGAAATTCACGAATACGTGTTACGCAACTGGCGAATTGTAAAAGTTGCCACCACCAAGGCCCAGCGCAAACTGTTTTTTAATCTCCGTGGTGCAAAAAAACGTTTGGCCTGGCTGACCGATGACGAAGCAGCAGCTATCGCTCAGGATCTCGGTGTTGAGGTTAAGCACGTCCGGGAAATGGAAAACCGTCTTGCAGTGCGCGACCCAGCCTTTGATCTCAGCGTGGACGATGACGACGAGGAGACTTACCAGGCACCAGCTCAATACCTTGAAGATCGTAGCGCTGACCCAGCTCTAATACTTGAAGATGCGGATTGGGAGGCCGATAGCCACAATAGGTTGGCAGGCGCAATGTCCGGGCTTGACGAACGCAGTCAGGACATATTGCAGCAGCGTTGGCTTGACGAAGGCAAGGTCACGTTACATGACCTTGCGGCAAAATATTCAGTGTCGGCTGAGCGGATCAGACAGCTCGAACAAGCCGCAATGAAAAAAGTAAGGGCCGTCCTCGAAGCCTGAAGCACTTAAGCCTGACTCGCTTTGGGTGAGTTAGTAAATGTTTAAAGCCGCGATTACCGCGGCTTTTTCTATTTCCGCTTAATATGTTTTGGTAGTACGCTTGATTGGTTTTGGGATCAGAACAGTCCCTGCTTTAATATTCCAGGTACTGAAAAAACCACCATGAGCAAATTGAAGTAAACAGATAAAAACGAGGCAAACCACCTTGAGTACAAATACGCCATTGGTCGGCAATAAATCGGCATGGAATAGTTGGTTAGCAGTAGCTAGCGCGGCCAATGGCCTGCTAGTCGTAGCGCTGGGTGCCTTCGCGGCCCATGGCCTACAAAATTATGTGTCAGAAAACTTGTTACCGACCTGGCAGACAAGCGTGCGTTACCATATGTTTCACGTCATCGCAGCTTTGATTGCCGTTGTGATTGCCCGCTTAGACAGCACCGGACGCATTGCCAGCCGCCTGGCCCTCCTGGCGGCCGGTTTGTTTCTTGGCGGTGTTTTATTTTTTTGTGGCAGTCTCTACCTGCTGGTGCTGGCACCTCAACCCTGGTTGATGATGACTGCTCCCGTCGGCGGTTCTCTGTTTCTATTAGCCTGGGCATTATTGACCTGGGCCTTGATCAGCAATAAATAGCTGATCAAGGCTTGATTAAGATGCCGACTCCATAACGCTTTACTTAAGCTCCTCTATGGTTACCGCAAAGCATATCCAAATCAGACCTGAATTTAAAACAAAACCCGTACGCAGTTATGTGATACGGAGCGGTCGCATGACCGAGGGTCAACAAAAAGCGTTGGACAATCATTGGTCCCAGTATCGACTCAGCCTGTTTGATGGTGCTCCGCCTTCCTGGCAGGGAGTCTTCCAACGGGATGCACCAGTGGTTTTAGAAATCGGTTTTGGTATGGGCGATTCGCTACTGGAAATGGCCGTTAATGAATCTGAGAAAGACTTTATTGGTGTCGAGGTCCATGTCCCAGGTGCAGGTCGACTGGTTAGTAATGCAGCGGATCAAAATGTCAGCAATTTAAAAATTTATCTGGCCGATGCGGTTGATGTGCTGGATGACTGCATTGCCGCTCAAAGTCTGTCACGGGTACAAATCTATTTTCCCGACCCCTGGCACAAGACGAAGCATATTAAACGGCGTCTGGTTCAGACCGCTCTGGTTGAAAAAATCCGTGACAAATTAGTGCCTGGGGGTATTTTACACTTGGCTACCGACTGGCAGGCTTACGCCGAGCAAATGCTCAGAGTGGTCAACGGCGTGCCCGGTTTTGTGAGCATGGCGCAAGAGGGACAATATTGTCCCCGCCCGGCTTATCGACCAGAAACGAAATTTGAACGTCGTGGTCTCAAGTTGGGTCATGGTGTTTGGGATCTTATCTATCAGCGTATCGTTGAGTGATGAAGCACCTGAGTGTTGAGAAACTGCCGATTCAAAACCCGGTATGGGATTTTTCTGTGGCGGTGTATCAGCAACCCGGTGTCGCCAATTACTGCATAAGCTTGCAGGACAAACACAATGCGCTGGTGAACCTTGTATTGTTTTGCTGTTGGCTAGGTACTTGTCGCTGCCGCCTGAGTGAAGAGACGCTAAAACAGGTTGAGCAAGTGATAGTCGAATATAATTTGACGGTGACCCAGACGCTACGGGTGCGGCGGAGGGCTTTGACCAAAACCGGAGCTGACTATGGGGCGGTGAAAGCAAAACTTCTGGAAGAAGAATTATATGCTGAACAAGAGGAGCAGAATGCCCTGTTCGCCTGGTTTAGAAAGATTACTTTTCCTGCAGGTCGAGATTGTGAAGCTTTGATTACCGCTAACGTGCAAGTTTATTTGGACAGCCTTGATCCGGATTTAGAATGTCCCAGGTGCTTGATTGATGCGGCGTTAAAATACCGGATTGGTGGTGTTGCCGAGTAATACCAGGGAGCTATCAAAGGGACTAGCAAAGGACGTATCAATGAAGGCTTTAGCGGCAAGGTTCTTTTTTTGAGGCTGAGGAAAGACAGAGTTCCGATTGATATTTTGTCTTGTAGCTGAATAATACGCTACCATCGCACTCGGCTAAACGCCCCGGTATTTTGGAACCAGGCGAGCGTGAATGTTAGTGACTATTTTGATCAATAAACTAAGGAAATGACCATGAATAAAACTCAATTTTCAGCAGCGATCGTGCTGCTTACCATTACTTTAGCTGGGTGTAAGGAGTCGGTAGATTCCGAAACAGCAACGCCCGCAGCGCCTGGTAGCGCCGATGCAGTGGCAGGACTGGAAACTGAGGAGCAAAAGGTCAGCTACATTATGGGCATCAATATTGGCTCTCAAATCAATACTGACGATTTTGAGTTTGATATGACGACGTTTAATTTGGGTGTTACGGACGCCTTTTCCGGTGCTGAGCCACGCTTAAGCGAAGATGAAGTAAAGACGGTTATTGAAGGCTTTCAGGCCAAAATGGTAGCCAAGCAGGAAGCCGCCGCAAAACTGGCTGGAGAGGCTAACCTGAAGGAAGGCGAAGCATTTTTGGCAGAAAAAGCCAAATCTGATGATGTCGTGGTGCTCGAAAGTGGTCTGCAATACAAGGTGATTGAGGCGGGCACCGGCGCTATTCCGGCCCCGGAAAATACCGTCGAAGTTCACTATAAAGGTAGCCTGATTGATGGCACCGAGTTTGATAGTTCTTATAAGCGTGGTGTGCCCGCGCAGTTTGGTGTTACTCAGGTTATCCCTGGCTGGGTAGAAGCCTTACAGCTGATGAAGGAAGGCGCTAAATGGGAATTGTACGTGCCCTCCTCCCTGGCTTACGGACCGGGCGGTACGGGCGGCGCAATTGGTCCTAACCAAACGCTGATTTTTGAAGTCGAACTGCTGAAGGCTTCGGTGGCTGAGGCGAGTGCGGAAAGCCCTTAATTGATGGTTAGAAAGCTTGCCAGATAAAACAGGCAAACGTTTAAAAAGGCTCCAGACAGGGGCCTTTTTTATTGGGATTTTTAAATAGCTGAGAATCTGTCAATTAAAGAGTAATTCACGAAACCGCCCAGCCTGAGCTAGCTAATATCTGTATCAGTGTTTACGGAATAATTGCCACAGGCCGAGTAAGACCAGGCCGCTAAAAGCCATCAAGGTATAACCGGGAATACTGATGCCCAGAAGAGTCCACTGAATCTCTGCACAATTGCCGTCGCCGCGCAGCAGCAAGGGCACGACATCCATTAGCGGCAAGGCATCAAAAAGATAATCAGCCGGTGGCCCACAGGCGGGGACTAAATCTTCAGGTAGGCTTTGTAACCACAATTGACGAATTGAAAAAGCGCCGCCGCTAATGGCGCTTAGTGCCGTAATGGCAGCATAAATACGAGTGCCCAGTTTGCCCGGGTTATGGATAAAGGCTAGTAAAGCGATTGAGCCCGTCAATACCACAAAGACTCTTTGCACGATGCATAAATAGCAGGGTTCAAGATCCATTGCGTGCTGCATAAACAAGGCGACGCCGATAAGCGACAGAGCAGCGAGAAAAATCAGCAGGTTAAGTGTGCGGGGGTTCGGCATAAGTCAGAAATCTCGGCGGTGTATGTTTTTGTCAGAGGTGTGCGTTGCGTTGAGACGGTATTAAAGGAGGATTCCGCCCGTCAAGGTTCTGGTTTGTGAGATCGCAGCTAATGGAGCTTGCGCTCATACTTAGGTGCAGAAAGCTTTCTGCGAAAAGGCTTAGTTCCATCATGGTCTCATCAAAAGCTCGATCAAAATGATTGTGATTTGCTTGTACGATGGGCCAGCAGTCTCCCAGGGCCACAGGTCGTCGGAACCGTGTGCCAACCCGATTTAGAATCGTTGCCATGATATCCGGATCAGCATAGCTTTCGAGCCAGCCGAGTCCTGGTGCACGGTCACAAAATTGCTGGGCTTGTTCAGGCAAGCGATGCCGATGAGATGACAGGTGCTGATAAAAGTCAGCGCAAAATTCAGGTAGGGTCTGCCTGTGGAATTCCTGCCAGCGCTGCGCTAAAAGGTGATCAAAAGCGATATCGACAACCACGCCTGCATAGCGCCGCCAGGGGCTTTCAAACAGCTTGTTGAGTTGTGTCATCGCGGGTAAGTGGGCGGTCAGGGTGTCGATTTGTCGATGCAAGCGAATGCCCTGCTCTACTTCAGGTGGATAACCCCCTTTCAGCGGACCTTTGACAAAATCTCCCAATAAACCGCCGACCTGTGTGTCGGGGTTGGGCCCGGAAAGCAGCAGGTGGGCTAGATAATTCATGTTGTGCGGGGGTGTGTCATTTCACCAGAGGGAAATCATATTGGGCATAGAAGTGGGCCAGGTATTGCTCAAAGCTAATGTTGTCAGCCGCTTCTATTTCGGCTTGTTTGGCCAGAGATTCGGTGGCCAGTTTTTCAAAATACTTTACTTGGTCTGCGTCGATGGGTGTCTTGAGAAAGTAGTCACGGTGTTTTTTTGCGTGCTTGAGGGCAGTTTGGAAATAGGTGCTGCCGGAGCTTTTCATTTCATCAAGCAACTGGGCTGCTGGCGTTAACGCAGGGTTACTCAGGCGAGGCTTAAGTTTTTTGAGCGCGGTACTATGAACCGGTTTGGGCATGTTTGAATCGAGTAACTCGGCAAGCGCCTCGAGTTCGTCATAGAGACTCTCTGACCAGGCTCGCAGGGTAATCTGGCTGTCACCTTTGATCAGCTCAAGGGCTGGATCGCGACCTTGGTAGACCACCCGCCGCTGATTTTCCAGCACTTGCTGATACTCTTTTTCGTCCGTATCGGGGCTATCACTTAACAGGCAATGGAGTAGGAATACTTCGAGAAAGTACATCTGGTCGGCATCGATACCCACGGGTGAATAGGGATTCAGATCGATACAGCGGATTTCGACGTATTCAATGCCCCTTTGCCATAGAGCCCGCATAGGGGTTTCGCCACTACTGGTAATGCGTTTGGGGCGAATGGTGCTGTAAAACTCATTTTCTATCTGCAGTAGATGGGTATTCAGCTGTTGGTACGTGCCGGAGGCATCCTGCACACCGATGTCCTGATAGCCGGGGTAGGGTTCAGTGAGCGCCTCGCGCAGGTTTTCGATATAGCTTGAAAGGTTGTTATAGCAAACTACCAGGGAGTCCTGGGCCTTACTTTGATAGCCCAGATCGCCCATGCGCAAGGAAGTCGCGTAGGGCATGTGCAGGCTGTGGGTATCGCCATTGAAGGGCTGCAACTGGTGCTGTCTTCCGGCAACAAAGGATCGGCATACAGCAGGCGCGCCACCGAACAGATACAGCAATAACCAAAAATGGCGGCGAAAGTTGCGGATTAGGCCGAAGTACTGTTCAGTCTTGTAATCCTGTAACGAACCTGAGTAGTCGGTATTGTCTTTCAATACCTGCCAGCAATCATCTGGCACCGACCAGTTGTAATGGATTCCGGCGATGGTTTGCATAAGCCGCCCATAGCGGTTGCCTAGTCCGCGCCGGTAAATCTTTTTCATTTGGCCGATATTGGACGATCCGTAATCCCCCAGGGGGATGTCTTCGTCATTGCCCAACACGCAGGGCATGCTGTTAACCCAAAGCAGCTCGTCACCGATATTGTGGTAGGTAAAGCGGTGAATATCATCCAGCGCCTCTAATACTTCTGGCACCGAATTTAAGGGTGGGGTAATGAATTCCAGCAGGGATTCAGAAAAATCCGTAGTGATACTGGGGTGAGTCAGGGTTGAGCCCAGCGCTTTAGGGTGGGGGCTCTGAGATAGCTGCCCTTCTGGCGTAACCCGCAGGCTCTCTTTTTCTATGCCCCGCTTTATACCCGCCAGGAGCGAATGATTCTCTGGCCTGGCTAGAACTGACAGGTGTTTACTGAGCGAGGACAAATTTGCTTCCTTTTTTTCGGCTTGAGTAGCTAGGCTTGAGCAGCGGGCTGAGGGTCAGAACTCGCTTGATTACTGGCAACGGTGGAGCTGGTAATTATTGGTCGGTTTTTATTATCTACTTCGCAGGCGACAATTTGTGCGCGTAATTCGACATCGCCAGCGTTAATTTCGAGTAGCTGGTTGAGTGCAACGTCTTTGTGGGGCGTTCTAAATAACTCGGTCACCGTACAGTCGCTTGCCCACAGCAAATCTTTGGTGAGTAGATTACCGACAGCGTCTCTCAGGATAAATAGCATTATTAGCCTTGGGCTCGGTTGGGATCGTTGCTCAGTTTAACGGATCAATCTAAGGGGGCAACTGTTTTACGTCGCGCTAATGTAAGCGCTGACTATTGGCGCAGATAATAAGGGCCATTAAAAAATTCGGTGCCACTGACGGTGAGTCGATGGCATGAGTCGGTGTTGATGACATATCGAAAAATTGTCCTTACTGATCTATGATACTTGTTGAGCGTTGCTCAGTCGTTTGGTGTTTTGCTCAGGGCGGTATTTATATGAGCGAGGATGAGCGAGTGATATCAATTTTTAGCGAAGGCAAGGGGGAGTAAAGTGTCAGGAATTCTTGGTTATGGGGCCTACGTGCCATATTACCGGCTGAGTCGTGAGGCGATTGGTGGCGGCTCTGGTGGCGGTAAAGGCGAGCGAGCTGTCGCCAGTTATGATGAAGATTCAGTATCTATGGCGGTAGAAGCGGGCCGTGAAGTCACCCACATGTTTGATACAAATTCTGGCGCTGGCCCAATAGATACCCTGGTTTTTGCCACCACCAGCCCACCCTACGCCGAAAAACTTAACGCTGCGGCGATCACCGTGGCGCTGGATTTGCCGACGTCGGTGCGTTCCATGGAGCTGGGCGGTAACACCCGCATGGGTCTGGGTGCGTTGTTGCTGGGCACGGATTTAGGTGCGGCGGGTAAAACGGCTTTGGTATGCCTCAGCGATGTGGTGATTGGCGGCCCTGGCGGTGCCCGGGAGCGTGATAGCGGAGATGGCGCGGTGGCTTTCATCACCGGGCCAGATGACCAGGCTATTGCCAGAGTTCTGGGGCAGGCCTCAAGCACCACAGAAGTGCTAGACGTGTGGCGTTTGCCGGGCGACCAGTTCGCTCGTCAATGGGAGGAGCGTTTCGGTATCGAAGTACTCGGGCCGATTAGTCTAGATACCGCCCAGCGGGCTTTAAGCGCTGCGAATGTTGCGCCGGATCAACTGACGACCGTGATTCTCGATGCTACCAATAAGCGTGATGTTGCCGGTATTCCCCGTGCTCTGGGCCTTAAACCCGAGCAAGTGGCAAATATGCTGGCTGATAATCTCGGCCGATGTGGTGCTGCACATGCTGGAATGGTGCTGGCCAATACGCTCGACACGGCTCAGGCGGGGGATAAAATCCTGGTGCTTTCGACGGCTGACGGTTGTGATGCGGTGGTTCTGGAAGTCACTGACAAGATAAATCAGGCTAAACCGAAACGCTCGGTGCAACACTGGCTGGCGTCTGCCAACAACGAGTTAGCCTACAACACGTATTTAAAATGGCGTGGCGTATTGCCTTTTGAGCCGCCTCGGCGGCCGGATCCCGATCGACCAGCGGCACCCATTATGAAACGCCATGAGCGTTGGAAGTACAGCTTTTATGGTTCACGGTGTGAATGTGGTCAAGGTCATCTGCCACCCCAGCGGGCCTGTGTTAAATGTCGATCGATAGACAAAATGAAAGAAGAACGTTTTGCTGATCAGCCATGTAAAGTCACCACATTTACACTGGATCACCTGGCGTATAGCTTGCAGCCGCCGGTGATTTCGACGGTCGCAGATTTTGATGTTGGTGGTCGGCTCGCCTGTGAGTTAACGGATGCTGACCCCGCTGCGGTGAAGATTGGTAATCGACTTGAAATGACCTTCCGCCGGTTTTATACCGGTCAGGGAGTCCACAACTATTTCTGGAAAGCGCGTCCTCAGCGCTAGGGGTATAAATCATGGCTAGTAACGGAATTAAAGATCAGGTAGCGATAGTCGGTATGGGTTGTACGACCTTTGGTGAGCACTGGGATCGAGATGCTTCAGATATGCTGATTGAATCGGCGACCGAGGCTTATAAGTCAGCGGGGGTTGATCCGGATGATGTCGATGCCTACTGGCTGGGCACATTTGCCAGCGGAGTGTCTGGCCTGGTTTTTTCAGAGGCGCTGAAAACGCCTTATAAACCGGTCACAAGGCTCGAAAACATGTGTGCGACCGGCAGTGAGGCAATTCGTAATGCTGCTTATGCTGTGGCCAGT
>JAHRWI010000236.1 GCA_019090225.1 Porticoccaceae bacterium | reverse complement strand
TGTGCATTGCCGCCCTGCTGACGCCCTGGATCGCGCCCTATTCCTATGAGCAACAAGATTTAGCGCTCGGCGCTTCGCCACCCTCCGTAGAACACTGGCTCGGCACTGACACCCTGGGCCGAGACCTGCTCACTCGCTTGCTCTACGGTGGCCGTATATCTCTCGCTGTGGGCTTTATTGCGACCGCTGTCGCGCTATTGATCGGCGTTTTATACGGCACCGTGGCCGGCTATTTCGGTGGCCGTATCGATGCCGCCATGATGCGTCTGGTAGATATTCTCTACGCCCTGCCCTTTATGATTTTTATTATTTTATTAATGGTGATTTTCGGCCGCAATATCCTGCTGTTATTTCTTGCCATCGGCGCTGTCGAATGGCTGACCATGGCACGTATCGTCCGGGGCCAGGTGCAATCCCTCAGGCAGCAAGAATTTATCGAAGCGGCGATATCTTTGGGGCTATCCCAATGGACCATTATTCGACGGCATCTTATCCCTAACACTTTAGGACCGGTCATCGTTTACACTACACTGACCATCCCCAGTGTTATGTTATTTGAGGCCTTCCTAAGTTTTCTCGGCCTCGGTATTCAGCCGCCACAAAGCTCCTGGGGCCTGCTTATATCTTACGGCGTCGAAACCATGGAGGAATATCCCTGGCTACTTATTTTCCCAGGTCTAGCGCTGTCTATCACCCTGTTTGCTCTTAATTTTCTGGGCGATGGCCTGCGCGATGCTCTCGATGTCCGCGCCTCCAAGGATTGAATCAGGTTCAAAAGAGACTGCCATGCCATTGCTCGAAGTCGATAATCTAAGCACCTGGTTCCACACCCGTAACGGCGTGGTCAAGGCGGTGGATAAGGTCAGCTTTTCAGTGGATAACGGGGAGACCCTGGCCATCGTCGGCGAATCTGGATCGGGCAAGTCCGTATGCTGCTATAGCCTGCTCGGCTTGATCCCGATGCCGCCGGGTCGGATTGAAAGCGGCACCGCCCATTTCAATGGACGGGATCTATTAGGCTTGTCAGAAAGGCAATTACGCGGCATCAGAGGTAGCCAGATCGCGACGATTTTTCAGGACCCAATGACCTCCCTGAATCCCTACCTGAGCATCGGCGAACAACTCATAGAACCGTTAATTTACCACCGGGAGCTATCCCGAAAAGACGCCAAAGTTAGGGCTGTTAGCATGCTCGATGAAGTGGGCATCCCCGAACCCGAGCAGCGTTTTGATCGTTACCCCCACGAATTTTCCGGCGGTATGCGCCAACGGGTGATGATCGCCATGGCCCTCATAGCCGAACCCCGCCTGTTGATTGCCGACGAACCCACCACTGCACTCGACGTTACCATTCAGGCGCAAACCCTCAAGCTGATCGCCGATTTGCAAAGCCGACGCAATCTGGCAGTTATTTTTATCAGTCATGACCTGGCCGTGGTCGCCGGCATTGCCGACAAAGTGGCCGTTATGAAAGCCGGTGGAATCGTTGAATATAATTCCGCAGACAATATTTTTAATCATCCCCAGCATCCTTACACACATGCCCTGTTGGCTGCCGTCCCGAGTGGTAGCAAGCTCGGTGACCACAAACCCGGTGGTGATACATCGCAAAGCCATACCCTGGACCAGGCTCTACAAAACCAGACTCCACAAAATCAGATCCCGCAAACTCCAGCCCCGCAAACAAGCCTGCTCGAAATCAGTCATTTAAAGACCTGGTTTGGTGAGACCAAAGGCCGCAAAAACAACGACACCATCGTTAAAGCCGTGGACGATGTCTGCCTGTCCGTTCAGCGGCATGAGATTCTCGGCATTGTTGGCGAATCGGGCTCCGGAAAATCAACCCTTGGACGTTCAATTTTGCAATTGGTTAAACCGACCAGTGGCTCAGTGAAATTTACTGGCGACGAACTGTGCACACTCAGCGCGCGGGCCATGAATCCCTATCGCCGCCGCATGCAAATGATCTTTCAGGACCCCTACGCCTCGCTCAATCCGCGCATGAGCGTACTTGATGCCCTCGCTGAACCCTTGCTCTATCATCGCCTGGCAAACCGTAAAACCGTCTTGTCCCAGGTGCTAACGCTGATGGACGATGTCGGCCTGGTTAGCTCATCGCTGCGTAAATATCCCCATGAATTTTCCGGTGGCCAGCGCCAACGTATCGCCATCGGCCGAGCCATCGCCACCAAACCCGAACTGATTATCGCCGATGAACCGGTGTCGGCTCTGGACGTCACCATTCAGGCGCAGATTCTGAAACTGCTTCTTGAGCTGGTCGATAAACACAATCTGACCATGCTGTTTATCTCCCATGATCTCTCGGTGGTGCGCTACATCTGCGACCGGGTCGCTGTTATGCACCAGGGTAAGCTCATTGAAAGCGGTGATACCGAAACCCTTTGGCACCAGCCCCAGCAAACCTATACTCAACAGTTATTGGCAGCGGTACCCTCTTTGCTCCGTCCCCCAAATTGATAGCCCAATATCGATTGTCCGAGGCAAACTTATAGTGCTCTTAGATGCACTTGACAGGAAGAAAAGAGCTAATGCAAAGGAATCTAAACAATGACCGTCGATCACTTTACAGATTTAATTCTGAAATTTCGCGTACTGATACTTATCGTGACCCTACTTATCGTGGTGGTTTGTTCGCTCGGCCTGGCAAAAATACACGTCACCTCTGACTACCGCATCATGTTCAGCGAAGATTTTCCCCAATTACTGGCCTTCGACAAAATGCAGGAAACCTTTGGTCAACGCGACAATATTATGATTGTTCTAGCTCCTGAGGACGGCGATATATTTACCAATAAAACTCTGGATGCCATTGAACAATTAACCCGCGCTGCCTGGCAAACACCTTTTTCTCGA
>JAHRWI010000235.1 GCA_019090225.1 Porticoccaceae bacterium | reverse complement strand
GGAAATCAGCGCGTATGATGGCCGACCCCTGAGGGGGCATCTCCAACCGGTGTATTGTGAGGCCCATTTTGATCCAAATTGGCGACCATTCGCTAAGCAAGCCTATCGTGTTAGCACCCATGGCTGGCATTACTGATCAACCTTTTCGTGAGGTCTGTCAGGCTTATGGTGCAGGTGCTACAACGGCGGAAATGGTCACCTCGAACTGGCAACTATGGCAGTCTCAAAAATCCAGCACTCGGCTACCCGATCAAAGCTGGCCCGAACCTAGAATCGTACAAATCGCAGGCTCCGAACCCGAGCAAATGGCTGAAGCCGCCCGACGCTGTGCCGAGGTGGGAGCACAGGTCATCGATATCAATATGGGTTGCCCGGCAAAAAAAGTCTGTAAAAAAGCCGCTGGGTCGGCATTGCTACAGGATGAGCCTCTGGTGGCGCAGATTCTCACTGCGGTAGTCAAAGCGAGTCCCGTTCCGGTGACGGTGAAAATTCGTACCGGTTGGGATCAGGCCCATCGCAATGCACCGCGTATTGCCCGCATTGCGGAGGATGCGGGCATCCGAGCTCTGGCCATCCATGGTCGTACCAAAGCCTGCTTGTTTGGGTCAGGCAGAATACGAGACCATTGCTGAAGTGGTGGATGGCGTGACTATCCCGGTATTTGCTAACGGCGATATTGAGTCGGCACAACAAGCTAAAGCAGTAATGGACTATACCGGTGCCGCTGGTTTGATGATCGGCCGAGGCGCGCAGGGGCAACCCTGGTTATTCAGGCAAATCCATCATTTATTGACAACTGGCCAATATCTTGCCAGCCCTAAATCTGAAGAAATACACACTTGCATAAACCAGCATTTGATCGAAATAAGAACGTTTTACTGCGCTGAATTAGCCCTTAGGTTATCAAGAAAACATATTACCCCCTACTTAGCTCGACTGGGCTATTCCCGGCAAGCCCGCAAGGCCTTCAACTTATTGGATCATCCGGATCTGCAGGATGAGTTCCTCAATCAATGCCAGGCGTCGCCAGACTTGTTACTTTCAGAAACTTCACAAGATTCGATATACCCAAATAATAAAAACTGGAACCAGGCAGCATGAATCAAAAAAGCACCTTTACCTTCGCCCAGGACCTAGACGCTGAACCTGATACTACCCACAGTCACAACTCCTTGCGATACTGTGTTGAGCAGGCGATGGCGGATTACTTCCACGACCTCGACGGTCAGCGCTGTACCGACTTATATCAGTTGGTGTTGCAGGAGGTCGAAGCACCGTTGCTTACTGCGGTGATGAAATATACCCGCAACAATCAATGTAAAGCTGCGGAGATGTTAAACCTCAACCGTGGCACTTTGCGTAAAAAGTTAAAGCAATACGATCTCCTTTAGCGGGTTGCCACTACCCAGTTAGCAGGTGACTCCAGTGAGTTAATTGAAGTACCCATCATGAGGCTTACATGACCGACCAATTAGTCACCATCAAATCTGCGCTGCTCAGCGTATCTGACAAAAGCAATATTGTTGAATTCGCCCGGGGCTTGAGCGACAAAGGTATCAAGCTGTTATCCACTGGCGGCACCTTTCGCCTGCTCAGCGAGCACAGCGTTCCAGTAACAGAAGTGTCGGATTACACCGGTTTTCCAGAAATGATGGATGGCCGAGTAAAAACCCTGCATCCCAAAATACATGGTGGCATCCTCGGTCGGCGCGGTCAGGACGACGCGGTAATGACTGAACACGGCATAAAAAATATAGACATGGTGGTGGTTAACCTCTACCCCTTTGAACAAACCGTTGCTCGGCCAGATTGCACCCTGGCCGATGCCATTGAGAATATTGATATTGGCGGCCCGACGATGGTTCGCGCCGCAGCAAAAAACCATGCCAGCGTAGCGGTGGTAGTTAATACTGATAGTTATCAAACAGTATTGGCGGAGCTCGAAGGTAATAACGGCGCTTTGAGCAACGCGACTCGCTTTGATCTTGCCGTCGCCGCCTATGAACATACTGCGGCCTATGATGGTGCTATCGCTAACTATCTAGGTAGCCGTCTGCCTGATGCTGATAAGGATTCAGGTGATAACTCCGCTGACGTGTTCCCGCGCACCTGGAATCTGCAGTTCAAAAAATCCCAGGTCATGCGCTATGGAGAGAATCCCCATCAGCGCTCAGCTTTTTATGTAGAAGATAAGCCTGATCAGGCCTGTGTCGCCACCGCCACGCAGCTACAGGGCAAAGCCCTGTCCTACAATAATATCGCCGATACCGATGCCGCTCTGGAATGCGTGAAGCAGTATGAGCAGCCCACCTGCGTTATCGTCAAGCACGCCAACCCTTGCGGTGTAGCAGTGGCTGAGACTCTGCTCGAAGCCTACGAAAAAGCCTTTGCTACCGATACCGAATCCGCCTTCGGTGGCATTATTGCGTTTAACCGCGAGCTTGACGGCGAGACTATTCAGGCCATCGTCGACCGTCAGTTTGTGGAAGTCATTATTGCGCCAACCATCAGCGCTGCCGCAGTAGAAATCGCCACCGCTAAAAAGAACGTACGCTTGCTGGCCTGTGGTAGCTGGGAAAACATCGCTGGAGAAAGCTGGGATTACAAACGAGTTAACGGGGGGCTGCTGGTTCAGGATCGTGACAGTGCATTGATTACCCGCAGCGAACTCAAGGTCGCCACCAGGCGGGCACCTACCGAAGCTGAGCTTAATGACCTCTTGTTTGCCTGGCGGGTGGCTAAATTTGTGAAATCCAATGCCATTGTTTATGCCCGTGCTTTACAGACCATCGGAGTTGGAGCGGGACAAATGAGTCGGGTAAATTCGGCGCGTATTGCGGCTATCAAAGCCGAGCAAGCAGAGCTTCAGGTGGCCGGCTCAGTGATGGCGTCCGACGCGTTTTTCCCCTTCCGAGACGGCCTGGATAACGCCGGTAACGCGGGTATTACTGCGGTCATTCAACCGGGTGGCTCGATTCGCGATGACGAGGTTAT
>JAHRWI010000234.1 GCA_019090225.1 Porticoccaceae bacterium | reverse complement strand
TCGGTGTTCCAGCGCAGCGCCGGGCGCTGGTTTTATGTGGGTGGAGAGATGTCCAGCTAAGCTGCCCTTGATTCTTGACCCGCTGAGCCTGGCAACTTGTCCTGTGTGAAATTTTCACTAGTTCGGGCCACGAACTGGCTCGGGCTACTAAGGACTGTGCCCTCAAGGTAGTAGCCCACGACTAACAACTCAACACTAACATTCATAAAGACTAGAGACTTATTATGACCAAAATTATCGTCGTTATTATCGGTATTGCGCTGTCGTTTTTTTTAGTGCAAAGAGTCGTCGCAGGTAAAGCCGGTGCCGCCGAAAATGTACAAAAGGGTATTGAATTTATGAACGCCAATAAAGCGCTTGAAGGCGTGCAGACCACAGCTTCCGGCTTGCAATATCTGGTGCTGACAAAAGGCAGGGGTACAGAGCACCCCGGGCCAAGGGATAAAGTCAAAGTGCATTACCACGGCACCTTAATTGATGGCACAGTATTCGATAGCTCTGTCGAGCGAGGCGAGGCGATCAGTTTTGGTTTGAACCAGGTGATTCGCGGTTGGACAGAGGGTTTGCAACTGATGGTAGTTGGCGAAAAGACCCGCTTGTTTATTCCCAGTGAGCTAGCTTATGGCAAGCGCAATATGGGTGTCATTGGGCCGGGTTCAACATTGATTTTTGATGTGGAGTTATTGGGTATCAACGAATAGTTGAGTAGTAGCTAGACCGGTAAAAAAAGCCCTGCTTTATCAAGTAGGGCTTTTTTAATCCGTTGCCTAAATTGACAATAGGCAGGGGGTTTCGTCTAAAAGTACGCTGTATTAAAATTGGTTCATGGTGTTGTCTTTACCAGAGGCTTTTAGGGCTTGCTCACCGGAGAAGTACTCTTTGTGCGCGTCGCCCATATCGGAACCCGCCATATTTTGGTGCTTAACGCAGGCGATACCCTGACGGATTTCTTTGCGCTGAACCCCGGCAACATAGCCGAGCATACCCAAGTCACCAAAGTAATCTTTAGCCAGGTTGTCAGTCGATAGTGCTGCGGTGTGGTAGGTCGGCAGGGTGATCAGGTGATGGAAGATACCTGATTCACGAGAGGCATCCGCCTGGAAGGTGCGAATCTTCTCGTCTGCAACGATGCCGAGTTCGGTTTCGTCATAGCTTTCGTCCATCAGCTCGTCGCGATTGTAAGTGGAAACATCTTTGCCCGCCTCAGCCCAGTTATCGAAGACCTGCTGGCGGAAGTTTAGCGTCCAGTTAAACGACGGCGAGTTATTGTAGACCAGTTTTGCGTTAGGGATGACTTTGCGAATCTCATCAACCATGGCGCCAATTTGGCCAACGTGAGGTTTCTCGGTTTCGATCCATAAGAGGTCAGCACCGCTTTGTAAGGAAGTGATGCAGTCAAAGACGCAGCGGGCTTCACCGGTACCCGGCTTGAAACGAACCAGGCCGTTGGGCAAACGCACGGGACGAACCAGTTTGCCGTTTTGTTTGATAACCAAGTCACCATTACCAAGGTCGTCAGTGGACACTTCTTCCACTTCGAGGAAAGCGTTGTACTGATCAGCCAGGTCACCAGGGGTTTGTGATACCGGGATCTTTTGGGTCAGGCCAGCCCCCAGTGAGTCGGTACGGGCGCAGATAACACCATCGTCCACACCCAGCTCTAAAAAGGCGTAGCGTACGGCGTTGATTTTAGCGACGAAGTCTTCGTGGGGCACTGTGACTTTGCCGTCCTGGTGACCGCATTGCTTGGCGTCGGACACCTGGTTTTCGAGCTGGATGCAGCAAGCACCGGCTTCAATCATTCGTTTGGCCAGCAGGTAAGTGGCTTCTTCATTACCAAATCCGGCATCGATATCGGCAATAATCGGTACGATATGAGTTTGGTGATTGTCGATTTGTGCCTGAATCTCGCTTTCTTTCGCGGTGTCGCTAGCTTCACGGGCGGTGTCGAGATCGCGGAACAGCGCGCCCAATTCACGGGCATCGGCCTGACGCAAGAATGTGTATAGCTCTTCGATCAAGGCAGCGACAGAAGTTTTCTCGTGCATGGACTGATCGGGCAGCGGGCCGAAGTCAGAACGCAGCGCCGCGACCATCCAGCCAGATAGGTAGAGGTAGCGTTTGTCAGTGGTTTGCAGATGCTTTTTGATGGCGATCATTTTCTGTTGGCCGATAAAACCATGCCAGCAGCCCAGAGACTGGGTGTAGTTAGAGGAGTCAACGTCGTAATCGGCCATGTCTTTGCGCATAATGGCAGCGGTGTATTTAGCGATATCCAAACCGGTTTTGAAACGATTTTGAGCGCGCATACGCGCAACGTACTCTGGGCTGATAGCATTCCATGCGCCGCCTTGTTCGTTGATCAGGCTGGCAGCGGCATCGATGTCTGAAGAGTATGACATGGGGAGTGACTCCTGTTAAAAATAGCGGGTTGTGATTTGCCAGCCTGGTCAGCATCCAGAGTTTTTCAAGCAAAAAGCGATTGAACGGAAGTGCTGAGCTGAGGCTGCCATCTCGTCGCGGCATAATAGCGAAAGGTACTTAATAAATTAAATCAATAATATCTATGTTCGGTATTTTTTTAAAAAATGGTCCAGGCTTGATGCAAGCTCTCGCCACCTTGGATGTCATTTCCTCCGTGTTGAACGGAGGCAGCGTAATGGAGCTATGCAGTAAACCGACAAGTGAAAGCAGATATTCGCCGAACACCAAGGCTGTAGAGTACGTAAAGTAAACCGACAGGATCAGTCAATTAACCGGTAAAGATAACCCGTGAAGAATAAGCTTTAAAAACTCACGGGGCTGTTTAACCAGGATTAATTGGTGCCGTAGTTTACCGCGACACATGAAAATCACTATCTGGCTTCGAACATTAGGTTCTTGCCGCCAAGGTGGTTGGTAGTCTAGCGGTGATTATTGACCGTTATTGCCCAGGAATGTCATCCCGGTATGGGTCGCTGTAGCACCTTTAGTGTGCGAGGGCACGATGCAAGTCCGGGGCCGGTCAAAGCGTTATTAAGCTGGTGGGTAGTAATGTTTGGTGTGGATACAGTTGGTTTGAACATAGTTATGCGCTGATAATGGCTTCGGTATCGTGAGCGATCAAGGCAGCTATTCGATAGCCCTTACCATCATCAACGACGGTATAAGTGGCCCCCAACGTTTCTATTACGGTATCGTCCGCATTGAGCCTGGAAAACCGAGCGCTTAGCAGAGCTGTTTTATCCGCGAGCCTATGAATATAGCTTTTATCGACACGTGAGTGGTGAAAGCTTTGTTGAATTAAGTTGTCCATAATAGCCTGCAAGGTACTGACGACTTCCTCGATACTATTAAGTACTTTTACCTGATTGGCAAATATCATAGTGACCGGCAGGTGATAAAATTCTGCTACCTTTGTGATATTGCCGGGACGAAATGCAGAACAGTAATCGAGTAAAAAGTTATTCAAATCGCTTTGAGGAACCATAGTTATTCACCTGTTATAGGATGTTAAGAATATGGTGTTCATTCTTGCATAGCTTGCGAGCATTATTCGAGGGTCTTCAGTCATTCATTTCTGGTGGCGCGAGAGGCGATCGCGATAACGTAAACTTAGCTTGATTTTAAAAGTCAGTATTGGTCTATATATTTATATTATAAAGATATAATATAAAGGGCCTAGGAAGTTTAATGCTCTTTTCGTGGGGGGTGTTTTTAAACTAAAAATGGACCTAGAATTGTCGAATGCCCTGGTGTGTTTTGTTGGAGAATCAAATGACTGAAAATACCGAATTTACCCAGCTCGCACCAAGCATGTATGTTGCGGGTCAGCTTGAACTCAGTGATGTTCAACGCCTCGGAGCTTTGGGTATCAATACCCTGGTGTGTAACAGGCCAGACGGCGAGGCTGACCAAACTAGTTCGAGTGTCATTTCAGCGGCAGCAAAGGCCGTAGGCATTAATTTTGTTTATTTGCCGATGACTAATCCTGAAGATACCCTCAGCCAGAAAG
>JAHRWI010000233.1 GCA_019090225.1 Porticoccaceae bacterium | reverse complement strand
GAGAATAATTTTACTCGCAGCCGAAGGTATTCCCAACTACAAAATTGCCGAAAGGCTCGATATTGATGTCAATAAAGTGGGCCGGTGGAGAAATCGCTTTGCCGAGAGTGGGTATCAAGGGATAGAAAAAGATTTGCCCAGAGGAGCCAATCACGGCGGTAAAAACTTGGAAAAACAAGCAAGGCTACGCACTAAAATTATCAAGATGACAACGCAGGAAAAACCCAAAGACGCCACCGACTGGTCGACACGTAGCTTGGCAAAGGTGTTGAATATTAATCATTTTTTTATCAATAGAGTCTGGCGAGAAGTCGGTCTCAAGCCACACCTGGCATCCCGGTTTAAGGTCAGTAATGACCCTCATTTTGAAGATAAGCTACGTGATGTTGTCGGATTGTATTTGTCTCCGCCAGAAAATGCGGTGGTGTTTTGTGTGGACGAAAAAAGCGCTATTCAGGCTTTGGATCGAACGCAACCCGGATTGCCAATGAAGCCCGGAAGGTGCCAAACCATGACGCACGACTATAAGCGCCATGGTACCAGTACCTTGTTTGCTGCACTTAACACGCTGACTGGGGAGGTTATTGGCGAGTGCAAGAAAAGACACCGGCATCAAGCGTTCCTGGCCTTTTTGAAAACGGTAGAAAAACAAACACCGAACGGTCTTGACCTTCATCTTATTGTGGACAACTACGCAACGCACAAACATGAAAAGGTTAGAAGCTGGGTCAAGCGAAACAAGAGGGTTCACTTGCACTTCATTCCAACCAGTTCTTCCTGGCTGAATTTGGTTGAACGATTTTTTGGTGTGTTAACGGACAAGCAATTGCGTCGAGGTGTTTTCACTTCGGTGCGAGAACTGGAACAAGCGATCATGAGTTTTATAGCAGCGCACAACCAAAATAAGAAGCCTTTTATATGGACTAAATCAGCTGAAGAGGTTTTGGACAAGGTAGGCAGAGACAGGCAGACGCCATCAAATCATCAATCAATTTAATACCCTGCACTAGTATGTTTAGAGTCAAGACTCTCCACATACAGGGCTTCGACCTTGGTGCGTGCCCAGGGTGTTTTACGCAGGAATTTCAAGCTAGATGAAATACTGGGATCATTGGTGAAGCACTTAATATTGATGCGCTGACTTAGCTCTTCCCAACCATAATAATCAACCAGGTCGGTAAGAAGTGCCTTGAGTGTGACGCCATGTAGTGGGTCTGGCTTAGCCATGCGTTAAGGCCTCGGTGTTAAATCCCTAATTTGTAACTATTAATTCAGTAGTGATAGATTTGTCAGTTCTGAATTAGGGCGTGTTGAATTGACTTGCCTTAGCAGCGTCCGCGTCGGGTTTTGGTTCCGCTTTTTTGACGCGGATATTGTTACCGGCGATGGCTTTATTGTTAAGCACCTTGATCGCCGCTTTGGCGTCACCAGGTCGGGGCATCTCAATAAAACCAAAGCCTTTTGAGGTGCCGGTTTGCTTGTCCATCACCAGTGAGCAGGATTGCACTGTGCCGTGGGCTTCAAACAGGGTGCGAAGCTCTGCTTCTGTGGTGCTGCGGGCGAGATTGCGTACGAGTAATTTCATGCCTGTTTAATTCCTTTGAGCAATGGTCTTGTGTGCAAAACGATCCTGTGGGCAAGACGCTCCTGTGACTATCAGTGCGCAGCGGGCAGCGACTATACAGTTTGTTAGTCGCAGTGTCTTAACCGAGCGCTGCCCAAAATAAACTCATACTAATAAGCCCTCTGGCGGATGATATCTTCACTTTCCAGTGCCGCGAATTCTTGGTCACTGTAAGACAGTATTTCAGTCAGCACCTCTTTGTTGTGTTCCCCGAGTAAGGGAGCTTCAAGGGACAGAGGCTCCGGAAATGCCGAATAACGCAATGGATTACCAGGGATGCTAAATTTACCCAACACTCGGTCGTCAATGGCTTTGATCGTGCCACGCTCCACCAAATGGGGATGCTCCATGGCTTCGGCGACGCTCAGAACGGGTGCGACCGGGACATGGGCATCCTGGAGAATGCGGATCGCCGCTTCATCGCTTTCCTGCTCCTGCAGCCACTCCTCGATAATGGCAATAATCTCGTCTTTGGCGCGCATTCTAATTTTGGCGTTAGTGAAGCGTTCTTCGGTGACCAGCTCCACTCGCCCGATGACCGCGCACAGATTATCCCAATGATGCAGGGTCGCCATAATCAGAATATAACCTTCTTTGGCGCGAAATACGCCGGTCGGCACTACGGCATAGTGGTGGGCGCCGCCACGATGGGGTTTAGCGCTGCCGCCTGACGCGCTGATCAGATTGACGTTTAAATCATGGGAATGGAAATAACAATCCAGCAGGGAGATGTCCAGGTATTGACCCTCTCCGGTTTTTTCCTTGTGCAATAAGGCATAGCCGATAGCGCAGGTGGCGTGAACGCCGGTGCCGACATCACCGAGGGCAAGCTGGGGTATCGACGGCGCGCCGTCTGGATCGCCGATCATGTCGGTGACACCGGCATAGGCCTGGGCGATATAGTCGAAGCCGGGCAATGAGGCCAGTGGCCCGGTTTGGCCAAAGGCGGAAATCGAACACATGATCACCGTGGGGTTGAGCGCCCTGACGCTGTCCCAGTCGAGACCGAGTCGGCCAACCACGCCGGGGGCGAAATTCTCCAGCACTACATCACATTCCTTCACCAGCTCTTTAAGGATTTTCTTGCCCTTATCGCTCTTGGTGTTTATGCAGATACTTTTTTTGCCGCGATTATGCTGAATATTGTAGCTACTGCGTTTGTCGCGACGGAAGCCGCCACTACGGGTGGGGTCGCCGTAGGGCAACATTTCCACCTTGATGATCTCGGCACCCATTTCAGCCATCAGGCGGGTTACGGTGGGGCCAGCAACATATTGGGTTAAATCCAGTACCCGATACCCGTCCAGTATGTGTTTGCCTTGCATGATGAGTTCCTGTGGTTGAGCAGCAATGCCCTGGTGTTTGTTGAGCTATATCGTGTTTACTGACTGAGCTTGCTGAGTTATTAGAGTTTTCTGAATAATTCGTAGTCGTTAAGTTAATCGCTGAATGCGTTCAGAATAGAAGCCGAAGCCATCATTGTCTACCAGCAACACTGTTTACAAGCGAATGGTGCCTATAAGATCGTCTGCAGGATTGTCTACAAGATCATCTACAAAACAGCGTAGTCCAAGCAGCGATGACTAATGGTTTTTCGAGGCTAAGATTGAATTGGGCTTGTATCAGATTATTGTAAGAACAGCTCCAGTATTAAAGCTCAGGGGAACCTGCCTCTAGTAGCTGGTCGTTAACAGCTTTCACCGAAGGCCAATGTTCGTGATAAGGTCTTGCCGACAAAAATTAGCCATAACTGCTAAGTCATCAAAATCAGATGCTTATCAAAACTAATAATACTAACTAACAGTAAGCCACTAAGGACGATCAATCATGACTAAGAGACAGGCCTATACCG
>JAHRWI010000232.1 GCA_019090225.1 Porticoccaceae bacterium | reverse complement strand
TTATACCAAATTACGAAGAAAATCGCTTTAAAAAACGGCTTCGTAACTCAGTTTTTTATGGGGCCTCATGGCATTTAAATCATAACCATCGAGAAGCCAGTTTAGTTGCTCGCCGCTTAAGGTGATGAGTTTGTCATCCTGCTTGGGCCATTTGAATTTTTCCTCTGCGAGACTTTTGTAATACAACACGAAGCCGTTGTGCTCCCAGAATAGACATTTAATTTTATTACGACGCCGGTTGGTAAAGGCGTACAGCGCACCGTCAAAGACATTGTGCCCCAGCTCTTGTTCAACAATGGCTGATAGTCCATGGAATGACTTTCGAAAGTCCACCGCTTGTCGATATAAAAAAACCTGTGTCAGTTGTCGAGAGGGTCGCATGACTTCCGTCATGACAAGACCTCGACCAAGGCACGCACAAGTGGCAGATTTTGCGTGCAGATCCCTTCAACAAGCAAGCCGTTGGCGAGTCGCAAGTTTAATCCCTGAGAGGACTCCGCCCCTTTTAACATCACTTGCGCAAAGCCAATTTCGGATTTTATCGGATCTGGCCCAGCCGACTCAAACTTCCGTTTATAATAGCCCAGCTGATGAACGGCCAGATCATACTGCTGACAATAGCGACTCATGGGCAAACCAGAGATTTGCCAGGATTTAACATGCTCTTCCCAGTTAATGGGTTTTGGGCATGGATTGCTTGCGATATTCATAATGATCTCCACTTAAGTTGGGCGTATTATGAATAGCTTAATGTGATTACTGAATAACCCGGATTAATGGGCGCTTACAAATAACGACACGAAAAAACCATGTCGTTGCTCACACCAAAATTGTCCACTTATTGACGCCAAAACTGACCTCACACAATCATACAAACCCTTTACAACCAATAGCTTACAATGCATTGATTAAGTTAAATCAATATAAAACACTGAGGGGACTGCGGATAACTGAAAAATATACCCCGCAAATCACTGGTTACATGAAAGCCTCGACTTGTCGAGAAAGGTTTTCCGCTGCGCTAGACCTAAAGGGGTCGCCGTTAGCTCGGGGTGATGACTTCATTACGTTCCGCTTACGCTCCACTCTATTTAATTTTAATACTTGTTGAGATTCTGAGCTTGTTAATATGTGGTTGAAGAACCGTTAGTGTGAGCAAGGCTGTGTGCAAGCTGTTGTCAGCCCTGCTGTCACCAGCTTGTGCATCGGCTTGTTTACACGGTAGGTTCGGTGCGAAGCATCATCCACATATTAATGGGCTTTGTGTTCCCTCTTTTGCTCGTAATATTTACGCCTTTTCATTTTTTCTACTTTTTCTACTTCTTTTGTTTTTTTCCTCTTCATCCTCAGCTTTCTGAGCCAGAAGAAGAAATAATAGTGGGAGATTTAATGAACCATTAAAAAAAGCGGAATCCAAGCCGCTGAAAAAATATGAGCCCTTTGTCTTTTGCAGACTTTAAATGCAAAAACATCCCAACGGGAAATAGCGCGCCAGTTGGTTGTATGTCTCCTTTCTATTGAATGTTTTTCAAATACTAAAGCATTACCCCCCCCTGAAAGACTTACCAAAAATGTTATTAAATCGGTCAGAACACGCTCGGAAATATGGATAAACTGCAATATCAACTGAAGCAAATTTACGACGAAAGTCGTGATGGAAGCTATGCAACACAAGCTAATCGAGCTAGGGCTTTAAGTCAGTTTACGGCCCAACTAAGAGGTATTGACTATCTCAAAATGAATCCCCCAATCGCTCAAGCCAAAGCATATTGAAGCACTGATTTGAGCATTGACAAAACAAAAAAAATTAGCGATGCAACAATAAAAAATAGGATGAAGCACCTTTCGAGTAAACTATAAAAATAGTCCACCAGTTATTCCTGAGCAAGGTTGTGCCGTCTTACCATCAAAGTGTTGGCCAATACGCCGAAGGCCTCGTGAATAGACATCGATAGCCTTTGGCTGCAAACCTTTCAGCTTTAGATGTTTGCAATGTAAGTCGTAATAGTGTTTGAATTTATAGAAATCTGTTAGGTTAACTCAAGGGTATGTTCACTTGCTTCAAGATGCTGCTGTGATTCTGCCTGGATGGCTTGTTCATCTAGGTACTCCACAGCCAGATACTTCTCTCGGTTGGTGCTCATACAACGGGCCAACGTTTGTAATCGCTCGGTGTCGTTAGATGCCACTCCAGCATCATGTGCACCACTTAAGGCATCCATTTCCTCACGATTAGCAAACCAATGGCACGCATTTTTGTGCCGGGAACCAGCCACATAAGATGCGGATCGATCCATTCCCGAGGTGTAATAGACAAATACGTCCCCGTGAACGGTGCTGCCTTGACTCGCATAAACGGTAGTCGCATACGCTTGGGCCATATACAAGCGTCCTTTATCATCGCAATAATCGGACTGATTAAACTGCACGGTGCGACCATTATCACAGTGCACAGTAAATTGAATATCTGAACCATGTTGTTCAACGTGTTCAATGGTACCCGTCTCGCCGTTAGTCAAGTTGCGGCGATAATCGTTGCGGGTAAATCGCACCCGTTCACCACGGGAAAACTGAAGCCGCATGACCTGGTTGCTGATCACGCATTCGGCCTCGATATCTTCACTGCCCACTTGACCTTGCTCCTGATAAATACGGCGTACCGATTCGTTTAATGGCTTTACATCTCTCCAACGCTGGGCAAGGATCATGGTTTGCTTGTCTGGGTGTTGTTTCTTAAATTGCTGCCACTGTTGTACTAGCTGCTCACGAGCATAGGCACTGCTATCGGCAAAGTGTAATAGACCGCGTTGTTGGTGGGCTTGTAAGGCGCTCATGGCGTTACCGGCTCTGAGTTGCTTCACCGCTTCGCGTGCCCACGGCTCGTGTTGGCGGCGAATGGTCTCAATTCGGGCACACCCTTGGCGTTGGGATAAAAACCTCAGACTGCCGCTATGGTTAATGGCATCAAGTTGTTGCTGTTCGCCAACCAAAATGAGCTTGCCGCTAGCTCGTTGCACCGCATCCATTAATCGCAACAGGTCGGGACTTGCGAGCTGCCCAGCCTCATCAACCAGTAATACAGTGTTATCCAGTTGTACGTGGTCATGCTCTAGGTCACTAAGCAGCTTGGCTAAAGTGTTCGACACAATGCCGGTCTCTGCTTCGAGTTGGTTGGCAGCTTGGCGAGCCACCGTTGCCCCGAGTACAGAAAAACCAGCCGCTTCGTAGGCGAACTTAACCGCTTGCATGGATGTTGATTTACCCGCTCCGGCCGCGCCCTGCAGAATATCCAGGCCGCTCTGGCAAACACTGAATACACCCTCGGCTTGTTCATCGGACAAGGCATAGCCTTGGCGCTGGGTCTGTTGTTCAATGGCTGTTTGAATCGCTTGTTCTGATAGCCGGTAGTGAGATTGCTGTTGTAACTGGTTGGCTCGCTGGATCAGTTGCTGCTCCAACACGATCATTGCGGGCGTTGAAAATAACTGGCTTTTCGCGGCATCGCGGCCAAGGGAAATTACCGCTTGTTGTTCAATCAGGTGTTGTACAGTGCTTTCTATGTCGCGTAAGTCGGCGTGATGCCACTGGGCTTCAACAGCAACGGCTGTATAAAGGTCTTGCAAACGAAACACGGCTTGCTTCTCAACCACCTGCTCTACAATCGAGGACAAAGGCAGTGGGGTTGGTATGACGCCTGGATTATCCTCCCGTAACGCCTGGGCTTGTTCGGTACTTAGTCCTAGCTCGTCTATGGCTTGATGCCACTGGCGAAACAGCGCTGGGCGATCAACTTGCTGCTTGTGGGTTCGCGTGGTGAGCTTGATGGCATCGCCAATGCCGGAAGCACTGCTACTGACGTTTAACTTATCCAGTGCGGCTTCGATCGATTCCGCTCGCTTCGAAAAATACTCGCAGATCCGTTGCGGAATGCCTTGCACCTCAAAGTGGGCCTCGCCTTCGGGTTGCTCAATAGTAAAGCCGATCTCACGTAAATGGTTGGCCAAGGCTGAGCGATATACAGCCCCGGCGGCCTTCTGCCACAAGAATAAATGCCGAGACGCTAGGGTGCCCCAGGTGCCGTCTTGCCTGGGCGCGGCGTTGGCGACCAAACAATGGGTATGGAGCTGTGGATCTTGGGCTCTGGACGTTGAGTGCTCGAATAAAGAAGCAATCAATCCGGTGACGGGTTCCTGTTCGTGACCGCCATGGCCTCGGCGTGTCACAGCCGCATGCCTCTCCATAAAACAGAGGGCCTGTTGTACGGATTTAAGTTGTCCTGCTTGGATCAGTTGACGCAAGTCGGCATCTGATCGTGCCCACAAAACGGATAAGGACTTAGGTGCTGAAAACGTTAAGTCCCAACCTGCGCGGTGATCATCGCCGGGGTTCTCGCATAAGGCAGTTCCGTCCGGGGCGTAACCACGAAAAACACTGCGGAAATCGTTGGTATCGACCTGGCCTTGCAGTCCTAATAATCGAGCCCCTAAGCCAGCCCATTGGCCAGCGGGTTCGCCGCCGGAAATGTAATAATCCTCACGGGCTAAATCGGCGTAATAATCTAGGCTGTTAATCGCGATCATTGACAGCATGGCGTCGCCCCCGTAACTGATCACGACGACTTTCCGTTGTGGTGGGCTTGTCGGTTGATGGGGTTGTTTGTGGTGTCTGGGGCAACCAGGTTGCGGGACAATGCTCTGGAGCTTGAGTTGGCAGTTTTGGTACAGGCCAACGCAATCGGTAAACCGCTTGCCAACCAGGAATGAGCAAATAACCTTCGGCACCACGACGGCCGGCCTGGGGTAACTGTACAAGATCCGATGCTGTCACTAAGACTTGTGTCTCATGATGCCAGTTGGTAATCGGCGCACCTTGCGGCCCGGTGCTAATAGTCGGCCGCTCTACTTCCCGTTCCCCAAACGCTTTGGCGGTATAGCTGGCTGTCTCCCCGGCGGCACCGACGCGCATGGATGCAAATAGGGTGAACATGTTTAATAGCGAATCGGCTCCGTGTTCGGTATAGAGCTGCTGCACCTGAGAGATAGACTGGGTGCCAGCCACTAATCTACATCCTTTACTGCGACCTAATGACATCCACTCCATAAGTGAATCGTTGCGCGGCAGATTGGCCAGCTCATCTAGAAACAACCATAGTTCGCGCTTCGTGGTATTAGTCTGAGCCAGAACGTTCGAGGTCATGAGCGCAATCAGCGCATTGGCAAGCGGGGCTGCGATGTCTTTAAACCGCTTATCGGCTTGAATTATAATCACAGGCTTGTCGGTGTTGGGTTGATGAACCCATTGGGTCATGGAAAAACCGTTCTTATAAGCACAAGGCCAGGCATCGGCTAGCGTATAAATCCAGCCAAGCGAACCCAAGAGTTGTGCGAAAAAACTTTGCGTGGTCTTGCTGTTCTCCGCAATGAATCGTGCGGCTCTGGGGTAATGTTGGGTTAACAGGTTGTTCAGCGTGACTTCATCGAGTGATAGCGTGTCGGCTAACTCTGACCAGCCCCAGCGCTTCTTAGTGTGGTTAAGAATTTCGATCATGCCAGACAGGATCATCCGAGCACCATTCGACCACAGTGGGTCTTCTGAATCCGGGATTAAACGTTCAGCAATCAACTGGGCGCGGGTTGCATTGCTGGCATCGGCACTGATGTCCCAGGCCTGGCTACGTCCATCCCAGGGCGCAATAAGAATGCAGGTCTGAGGGTTGTAAAACAGTGCGGTAAACTCGCGCTTCTCATCATAAATAAACACCCGTTCTCCGCGCTCGATTACTTGCTGGATCAACGGTGTAATAAAAACAGTTTTACCGGTGCCTTGTGCGCCGCCGACGAAAATGTTGCCGCTCTCACGAATGCGGGGAATGGTGATATCAGGGTGTAGCTTCAAGCCCCGTTGCGGATGCTCGCGGCGTTCTACTCTTAGCTGCTGTTTAGCTTGTTGAATGGCAAAGCGGTGCCAATACAGCCGAGGCCCAGATAAATGACGTAAGCGATCCCGGCCACCAGGATAATAGCAAAGACGTCCGGCAGCATAAGCGACTATGAGGGAAGCCATGGTGGGCAAGCCAGCATGGACAACAAAATAGCTCTTCCAGCCGTAATCAATAATCTGTTGCCAGTAATAGTTCCAGCCCTCAAGGCTGTGGCTTAATGCCAGGTCTTTAATCGCGTCCCACAGCGCGGGCCAGTGATCAGAAAAATGGCCCCACGGTGAACCAAGATGCCACGTAAAATAAAACAGTAGACCGATGCTGATCAAAAACGCCGTCCCTGCCATACTGGCAATCAGGCCCCACTCTTGGCGACGAACTGATGGAGGTAGAGTGCTGTTCATCATAACTTTACCCCCCGTTGTTGAAGTTGCTTTAATGCTTGCTCACGCTCACTAGCTTGCAGTCCAACCACTGTGCACATCATCTCGAATGTAGTCTTACGTTGACGCTGTTCTAGTCTGAGCAATTGTTGCTGAACTTGATGCTGCTGCTGATACTGAGACCAAGCATTACGTATAACATCTGCAATAGTACAGCCTCGTTTCTCGGCTTCTTGCTGTAAAAGCAAATACTCATGAATTGAGAATCTAGCAGTCACTGCTTTATTAACTTCTTTACGTCGCATATTGAAATCTCCGAAATCGTTAAGTATTCAAGGCGTTTAGAGTCTGCTTACGCCTCGAGGCGGTGCAACCCTCGAAATCATTCGGGAAGCAGCAGCCACGAGAGTTTCCGCGCGATGACAGAACGCCACTGATGCCACCGCCGGTGCATAGGGTCTGTGTCTCCTTCGCTGCTGTTCCTGCTAATAATAATTCTGAGCAAAACTCCCAGTTGTTGTGCTAGTGATTTGAGCCTGATTATTAGTTGTTTACTATTCATTGGATACTCGAAAGTTTTTGTGTGTTCAAAATTATTCTTGAATATAAATACCCTCACGTATATCCTATTTATGAATACTAACTATATTGACATTATTGATGAGCGAAACTGAACTGATATTAATCATGCAGTCAAAAGAGCTAATGAGTCTTGGCGAGAGAGAAATTAGCCTGCTCGCGCAGCAAGCGCGAAATCGCAATATGAAAATCTATCTAAGGCCCCGGCAGGGGGGGATTTTCGTTGGTTTAGCGCTGCAAAAAATCCCCATTGAACAATCGATTATTGAAAAGATGTTTCATTTTTTACCAGCGGTGAAGAAATATTCGGGGATGGTTCCAAAGACCCTGTTAGATCTCGTAAATTTCTCAGGCGGAGTCAGAAAAACTATTATTGGTCTCAATAGCGCAATTCGCCTTAGATCAACTTGGTCATGGGGGGGGGACGAGGCTGATCACCTGGAAGTGCTTATTTATGTACTAAATCTCTGCATAACCGCTTGTAGTCTTGAAGACAAAAAAACAGAAAATTTAGAGCATCCCTTTTGCGCATTGTGCTGGCGGGAACGTTCACACGCTTCAAAAAAATATTGTCGCCATCACGCCACAGACCGAGAATTGAGGCAACGGGATAAACGTAAAACAGAACAAATTCTTAGACGACTGGACGATAATTTAATAATTGGAAATGGCGTCGGCCCGCGAAATTTGATATCGCTGTATGCCAATAAAAACTTAACAAACCCTGTTAAATTTTTGACATACGCCACCAATCAAGAAATTAATGAAATGTGGCTGCACGACTGGCGTTCATTAGGACTACTAATACTCAAATTTATCCAAAATTGTTATCCTTACGCATATAAGGCTATTAAAAACATCAAGCCCACAGATTCATTAGACTGGATATCCTGGTTAAGGAAAATTCGTTGGTTTCTTGATCAGGATGATGCGGATAAAAATATACTGGGAGAATGGCTGGAGTTTCATAACAGCATTGACGACCGGTTAATTCTACTAACAGTTATTCAACGGTTTGAGGCTTACCAAATAATCCACACAACCAAGTGTCTCAAACCTGGCCCTGAGCCGGGACAAGTCCCAAAAAATGAGTTTGTAAGAGAAAAAGTCTTTTTTTTAGCCAATAAACAGCAGCAAGAAAGCGGGAAAACTAATGCCGCAGCTATAGCCAGAGATGTCGGTTTGAGTCGTCAAAGGGTAGCAAAATTGCTCAAAGAAATCATGTAACAAAAAATGTAAATATAGTTATCATTCCAATCTCCCGTTTTCATTTAAAGCCACTTTATTTAAAATTTATAACTTATAAGATGTTAATTTTTCATCTAAATTTACTAAAAAGGTGGGCATTTCAGTGGAAACAAAAATAGTGTTCGGCGGACTAATTTCTGGCTACAGAGTTGTAGTTATAAATGATATAACTTTTCATATTCCTGAAGAACAAATAAAAAATATGATGCTAGAAGGGGTTTCAAATACTCCCAATTCTCATCTTTCAAATATGTCACATATGGATTGCTTATGCGGCACTTTGGTGCCTCATGGATATATTAAGTTCGCGTTAACAACTGCGGATTTTCAAGAAGCTAAAACAGAATACAAAAAAAGACTTGATTATTAGCTATAGGGCACCTATAAAAACAGGAAATTAAAAGCGGTTTTATTTAATTTTCTTAAATAAAACCGCTTTTAATGCTAACCGTAATCATTCGCACAAATAAAGTGGAATTTTTGCAGTTTTGAAGCGTAATCTAGGCCCGTTTGGCTTGGGTTACGCTCACTATTTAAATCGCAGACGCACTAATCCTGTGTAGCGTCACAAAACGCCTCATATTATAAACAACATTCATCATGCCAATCTTGACCGTATTACGAGCAATACCAATCACCTTGAAATTAAGCCCACCTTGTTCATTGCTGATTGATCCAAACACATGCTCAACCCTTACCCGAATATGTGACTTTCGTTTGTTTGCCTGTTTATCTCGCTCTGATAACGGCTTATTTCTTTTTCCCTTTTTATGTACGTGACTGCGATACCCCATAACCTCTAACGCCAACTCATGCTCTTCACTTCGATAGGCACTATCCGAAAATCATCTGGTAAACCCTTGGGGCATAAGTCATAACCAGCGACCAACATAGCAATGAGATCATCCTTTGTCGTGCCTTTTAGCAGATTGTACCGAGGAGGTTGGCCGCGCCTCGCATTGATATACCGTAAACAAAAGGAAGTTTTGCTCGCTGACAGGCATCCTTTAATACAAGTGGCCCCCAGTCATCGCACTTTGGATCGATGACCACTATGATGTCGGGCTTTTCGAAAAACATACATTGCGCTAAAACCATGCAAGCTTGGACACCTTTTCCTCGACGGGTTGGACCAAGCAACAAAATATTGCTGTTTAACCATTCTACACGCGAGATAAAAATTGCTTTGTTCTTTCTGACGGTAGCAAAAAACTGATAGGGGGATCGAAGACTATAGGTTTAGGTAGTTCGTCCGCGACTTGCCTAACATCAAAATGTTTGTGATCTTGAGTGGACTTTTTGGTTAATTGACTGAGTCACCTATCTAACGAAGGCTCTATGAATCTACCTATAAATAGAATGGCGGCAAAACCGCCAAATAAACCGATCAAACCCGCCAACACCCAATTTTTTCTTGAAGTCTGCACACGACAGCCCTAAATCCACGAACTGGCTTTGAGTTAATCGAACTTCAGTTGCCATATAGATAAGGATATTCTGAGGATAAATTCCGAACGGGAGACCTATCCCGCTTGGAGATAGGATAATAAATTTGCGTTGTCCGTTATAACGAACAAACTCGCTGCCCTTAGTATCCCTAGCTGGAAGGCTGAACTGAGCCATAAATGGTGGCGCATATGCGATTGAATTAGACTCACTTGCTGGCACATTGAGTAATTGATACAGCAAATCAGAAACTGATGACTTCGGGGGCCTCATTCAGCAACCTGACTTCTTGAGGTAGATAGCCACTCCTGTACTAAAGGTTTTGGCCAGAGTCTTTTTCTGCACCCTCTAGGCTTAATATAAACAGGCAAATCGTCACCCCTGCAGACCTTATTGTTTAAAGTCCTCTGACTAATCCCTAGGATCTCTGTTATATCCATATCACTCAAATAATCACCTTGAGCTATACACTGTTCAATTCGCTCCGAAATTTTGCTCATCCGCACACTCCTGATTAATCACTTTTGATCCAGCTTGAACATCATGCGATGATCTGTGTAGTGAGTCTTGGTACCTGCAGGTACTTAAAAATCATTGGAAAGCGGTATTTATGGATCTAAAAGAGCATCTAAAGGAGCAGAAAAACTTGCTTCTTAAAATCAAGGGTGGAGAATTTCCAAACCATCGACTTTTGACCGATCTAACTATGGAGTTTTCCGAGGTAGGTTTAAACATCGATTATTTTTTAAATCTACTTGAACAGTCTGAGGCGCACACCGAGAAACCTTCAGAATCCAAGTCATTACTCAGCGAGCATGAAACGCATTACGACGTGACGGGGGCGAGAGAAAAACTTGATTGCGAACTTTATAAACCACTTTCGAAAATTTTGAACAAAAGTGATCCCGTCTTTCTGCGTCTATTCAAGGACGCCGGTTACTCGCTAATTCTTCTACCAATCAAAATACAGGAGTATAAGAATCGACCAGTATTATGGGGCCTTATACCGGTTTCGATTAACGATGCTAAGGATAGCTTTTTGAACCGCTTTAATTCTAAAAGCCATCCAACAACCAAGTCCTTTATCACCCTGAGAGACGAGTTTTGGTCTTCTGACGGTAAACCTCCAAAAGAAGATAACTCAGAAAATAGAGGGGAACCTGGAACAGCAGCCCCTCTAGTCAGCGAGAACGGATGGGAAAAATGCTATTTGGACAGTTTCTTAGACAAAGTTCCTGCTATACCGACATACTTACAGGTTATTCTTGGCCCAATTTTATTATTTACACCTATATGCTTTATTATTTCGTTTTATGAAGGACTGCAAGTATTCGGTCTATTCTGGCTGCTTGCTTATCTCCTGGATTATTTAGGTATAAGATTGATAACCCCCTTTGCCACAGCCTTTTGGTTCGGATGGGCCAAAGCACCTTGGTGGATTCCACTAACACCTCAAATTAGGAATATCTTTATCGAGAAGAAACTTGAAGGGAATTCGGTAAAATGGAAGCTGGTAGAGTTTACGAAAAAATGCGAAGACTGTAGCAACGACAGACCACTTGAGGTTGAATACAAACCTGTGTTCGGTCTGAGCAATTTCTCTGCTAGCTGTAGGGAAAAAAAAGCTTATCACCGTGAAAGCTTCAAACCTTTCTAGCAAGGGGTAAAAAACTTTGACTGGCTCTCTACTATACATCTACTTTGTTGAAGCTGGCAGCATATAGAAGCACCAGCAACACTATAAGCTATTGAAATATATGGTGCCCGGGGCCGGAATCGAACCGGCACGATCTTTCGATCGAGGGATTTTAAGTCCCTTGCGTCTACCAATTTCGCCACCCGGGCTGG
>JAHRWI010000231.1 GCA_019090225.1 Porticoccaceae bacterium | reverse complement strand
TTGGATCAAGTGTTCTTCGTGGGAACTGTTGGCGATAACGGCGAAGTTGCCACCAATCAGGTCTTCAATAGTTTTGGGCCGGGGTTGGGCAAGGCGATAAACCAGGGTTTGTCGGACGGTACTATAAGCATCCGAAAAACGTAGGAATTGCTCACGTTTTGGCGTGATGGTTAATCCGGCACCTGCGAAATGGCCACGAGGCCCACCCAGGGCATTTAAGATAGCGTCGAGATTGTCGATTAAAGTGACTTCGAGTTTGACTCCAAGGCTGTCAGCAAAGGCTTTGGCCAGAAAGTATTCAAAACCGTTTGGGCCTTTGGCATTTTCGAAGTAGGTGGTGGGGCCAACGAAAGTAATGATACGTAGAGTTTGTTCATCGACCACTTGTTCGAGAATCGTCTGGGTGCGACTGCTGTTGTTGGCCAATGTTAGCGTTATAAGAATGCCCCCGACGGCGATTCGGCGTAGCAAATTTTTAGTGGCAAGTAGACGTCGTTTCATTGCTCAAAGACTTTCACATTGTTCTAGGACGTTCAAAAAGAAAAATAGTTTGCTCGTGGGGCTTAGTACACGTCAACAGGGAGCTATTTTACCTTGTTCCAGGTCTATACCGCGTTTTGGTCGGAAATGGTGACGAACGGCTGCGAGTTGAAAGCATTTAACGTACAATATCAGCGCAATATGACCTCATTATTGAGGCATGTTATCAACCCTAAACCCACACTCCAGTTTGTAGAGATTTTTGATGCTGACCCTTCGAGGCGCTCCGGCCCTGCCCGCCTTTCGCAAGTCCCGATTACACGCCACCGTAGTGGCAAATGTGCCCTCTGTTCAAGGGGTATATGCTGAGTATGTGCACTTCGTTGATGTTTCCGCGCCTCTAACTGATAGTCAACGTGAGGTTCTGGAGGCTTTGTTGGAATACGGCCCGAGACAAACCCCGCAAGCGCCAGAGGGCCTGGCGCTATGGGTGGTGCCGCGTCCCGGTACGATTTCCCCCTGGTCGAGCAAGGCGAGCGATATTGCTCACAATGTCGGACTTGAGGCCGTCAAACGTATCGAGAGAGGTGTGGTTTATTATCTGGATAGCGCGGACCTTCTAAGCGAGTCAGAAGTGACAGCGGCCGCAGGATTTTTGCACGATCGTATGGTTGAGGTGGTGATGAGCGACCTCAATCAGGCTGAGCAATTATTTGCCAGCTATGAAGCTAGAGCCTTGGTCAGCGTTGATATCCTGGGGGAAGGTCGATCAGCGCTATCCAGTGCCAATAAAACCCTGGGCCTGGCACTGGCAGAAGACGAAATCGATTATCTGCTCAATAGTTTTACGGCTTTGCAGCGCAACCCCACTGACATCGAACTGATGATGTTTGCCCAGGCAAACTCTGAGCACTGTCGCCACAAAATATTTAATGCTAGCTGGACTGTTGATGGCCAGGAGCAGGCTAAATCACTATTTGCAATGATTAAAAATACCCGTGAGCAACATTGTAAAGGTGTGTTATCAGCCTACTCAGATAACGCAGCGGTCATAGAGGGCAGTAGTGGCGGGCGTTTTTTTCCTGCGCCGGGTGAGCACGACTATCAGTATCATAAGGAGCCTGTGCATCTACTGATGAAGGTCGAAACCCATAACCATCCCACCGCGATTGCGCCTTTTCCCGGGGCCGGTACGGGTTCTGGTGGCGAGATTCGTGATGAGGGAGCTGTGGGTCGAGGCTCCAAACCCAAGGCCGGTTTAACGGGCTTTAGTGTCTCCAATTTGCGCATCCCTGATTTCACCCAACCCTGGGAGGAAGACGACTACGGCAAACCCGGTCGTATTGTTTCGGCTCTCGACATCATGCTTGAAGGCCCTATCGGCGGCGCCGCCTTTAATAATGAATTTGGCAGACCAAACCTGTGCGGCTATTTCCGTAGTTTTGAGATGGATTTTGACGGCGAGCGTCGCGGCTACCACAAGCCGATTATGCTGGCCGGTGGTTACGGGAATATTCGTGCCGAGCATGTCGATAAGACGACGTTTTCACCGGGTCATCAATTAGTGGTGTTAGGCGGCCCGGCCATGTTGATTGGCCTAGGTGGCGGTGCGGCCTCGTCTATGGCTTCCGGCGCAAGTTCCGAGAATCTGGATTTTGCGTCGGTACAGCGCCAAAACCCGGAAATAGAGCGTCGCTGTCAGGAGGTGATCGATGCCTGCTGGCACCTGGGTAATAACAATCCGGTAGCGTTTATTCACGACGTGGGTGCCGGTGGTTTATCCAACGCCTTCCCTGAGCTGGTTAAAGATGGCGGCTGTGGCGGTCGTTTTGAATTGCGCAATGTACCCAATGCCGAACCGGGTATGTCACCTCTCGAGATTTGGTGTAATGAGGCCCAGGAGCGTTATGTGCTGGCCATAGCTGAACAAGACTTGCCGGTTTTTGAAGCCATCTGCCAACGGGAACGCTGTCCTTATGCTGTGGTCGGTGAATCCACCGAGGAAGAACATATCAGCCTCAGTGATCGTGATCTCGGTAATCAGCCCATCGACTTGCCCATGAGTGTGCTGTTCGGGAAACCCCCGAAAATGCATCGCGATGTTCAGCGCAGAGATAGCACCACGACTGAATTTTCAAGCATCGATATTGATATTAACGAAGCGGTTGCACGGGTCTTACGTCACCCGACGGTGGCCAGTAAAAGTTTTCTGATCACCATTGGCGATAGATCCATTACCGGCATGGTTAGCCGTGACCAGATGGTCGGCCCGTGGCAGGTGCCGGTGGCTGATTGCGCTGTGACTACGGTCACCTTCGATAGCTACGCTGGTGAGGCCATGGCCATGGGCGAGCGCACGCCGCTGGCCGTGCTGAATGCTCCGGCTTCAGGACGTATGGCGATTGCTGAGGCGTTGACCAACATTGCAGCGGCGCGTATCGGCCAGTTGGGTGATATTAAATTATCGGCAAACTGGATGTGTGCCGCGGGTCATCCCGGTGAGGATGAAAAACTGTATCGCACTGTCGAGGCTGCAGGGATGGAGCTGTGCCCGGCCCTGGGGATTGCCATTCCGGTGGGCAAGGATTCTATGTCCATGCGTACAGAGTGGCAGGACGGCGAGCAAACCCGGTCGGTGACATCGCCGATGTCTCTGGTGATTTCGGCCTTTGCCCCGGTGCTGGATGTTCGTAAAACAGTGACCCCCCAGCTGCGAGATGATTGTGGCGATAGCGTCTTGCTTTATGTCGATCTGGGTGCCGGGCAAAACCGTCTTGGTGGTTCAGTGCTGGCTCAGGTCTACGGTGAGCTGGGTAGTTCGGTTCCAGATGTGGACAATCCCGCGTTGCTCACAGGGTTTTTCTCAGCACTGCAAGCCTGCATGGAGCGGGGTGAAATCATTGCCTACCATGACCGTTCTGATGGCGGTTTGTTTACGACCTTAGTCGAGATGAGTTTTGCCGGTCACGTCGGCATCGATATTCACTTACCTGATGCTGGCTCGAATGATTGCGCAGAGCTGTTGTTTACAGAGGAGCTTGGTGCTGTTTTGCAGGTAGCAAAGCAGAATGTTGGCAAGGTTCTCGGCCAGTTTGCTGAGTCCGGTTTGGCCGATGCGGTTCATTCTATCGGTACATTAAACAAACGCGATAGCGTGCAAATCAGCCGGCAAGGAAAGGTGGTGTTCGACCAGACCAGAGCCGAGTTACAACAAACCTGGGCAGAAACCAGTTATCGCATGCAAGCCCTGCGGGATAATCCCGATTGCGCCAAACAGGAGTTTGAGCTGATAGGTCGAGATAACCCAGGCCTTAATGTCCACGCCAGTTTTGATATTAGCGAAGACATTACCAAAAATATTGCCGCGCCCTTTATTAATACCGGTGTTCGGCCTCGCCTGGTGGTGCTTCGGGAGCAGGGCGTTAATGGCCAGCTAGAAATGGCTGCAGCCTTTGACCGGGCGGGCTTTACCGCAGTCGATGTCCACATGAGCGATATTATCGCTGGTCGCGTTGATCTTGCCGACTTTAAAGGCTTGGCCGCTTGTGGCGGTTTTTCCTATGGTGACGTCTTAGGTGCCGGTGAGGGTTGGGCGAAAACGATTCTGTATAACCCTCAGGTGCGGGATATGTTTGCCGCGTATTTTGAGCGCCCTGATAGCTTCTCCCTGGGTGTCTGCAATGGCTGCCAGATGTTATCGAATCTGAAATCATTGATTCCCGGTGCCGAGCTGTGGCCGCATTTTGTGCGCAACACCTCCGAGCAGTTCGAAGCACGAGTAGCCTTGATAAAAGTCGAATCATCCCCATCCGTATTGTTAGAAGGCATGGCCGGGTCTTATCTGCCCATTGCCGTCGCTCACGGTGAAGGCCGAGCAGAATTCACAGACAGTGAATCTCCTCGCGATGCATTGTCTGCCATCGATAAATCTGGTATTGCCGTGATGCGCTATGTTGATAATCACCGGCAAGTGACCGAAAACTACCCGGCTAATCCCAATGGTTCACCAGAGGGGCTGGCCGGTCTGAGCAGCTCGGATGGCCGGGTAACAATTATGATGCCGCATCCGGAACGGGTGTTTCGAGCGGTGACAAACTCCTGGTACCCGAAAGGTGACCAGGTAAACGGAGCCTGGCAGGAAGATGGTGCCTGGTTACGCCTATTCAGAAACGCAAGGGTATATGTCCAATGAGTGAGCAAATGGTAGACAATATCGTAGAAATTGATGAACAAAACTTTCAACAGTTTCTTATTGAAGAGTCGCAAAAGCGCCTGGTGGTCATCGATTTCTGGGCCGACTGGTGTGCCCCCTGTAAGGCCTTGATGCCGATACTAGAAAAACTAGCCAACGAGTTTAACGGCGCGTTTCTGCTGGCCAAAATCAATGCTGATGAACAACAGCAGATAGCCGGGCAATTTGGTATTCGCAGTTTACCGACCGTCATTTTTATGAAAGACGGCCAACCCATTGATGCTATTCAGGGTGCCGAATCTGAAGCCGGTATTCGTGAAAAACTCGCTCAGCACCTGGGTACCGGGGGCGAGGATTTATTGGCAAGCGTCCAGCAAAAACTCGCAGACGGTGATTTTGAGGGCGCGCTGGCAGACCTCCAGCCCGCTTATGCCGAATCCCCGCGCTACGATATCGCCATGTCACTGGCCTATACCTTAATGCAGTTAAACCGTTGTGACGAAGCTCAAACCGTCATGGACGCCATCCCCCAGGAGGAGCGAACCGGAGAGCATGAACAGTTGCTTGATCAGATAGCGCTGAAACGGGAATCAAGTAAATCTCCGGAGATCAAAGCTCTAGAGGAGCGGCTGAGTGCAGAGCCCGATAATTTGGAACTGGCCTTTGAGCTGGCTTTACAGCTAAGCCAGGCCAATCAGTTCAAAGATTCCCTGGCCTTGCTGTTCACCGTGCTTAAAGCGGATAAAGAGTTTAAAGATGGTGGCGCAAAGAAAGCCTTTCTTGACGCTCTTGCGGGGCTAGGCAAGGGCGACCCTGTAGCGGTGGATTATCAGCGTAAGTTCTTCAACCTGCTGTATTAACTGAGCGCATATTGATTTCTGCGGCACTAGCGAGGCCGATGAATGCCCTTGTTGAAGCTTTGTTATTACGTTCCCGAAACCCATCTGACATTGGTTAAAGAAGCCGTGTTTGCTGCCGGGGCAGGACGTCAGGGTAATTATGATCATTGCTGTTGGCAAGCCTTAGGGGAAGGGCAATTCAGACCTCTTCCCGGTAGCAAGCCCCACCTTGGTCAGCAAGATGAATTAACAGCAGTTACCGAATACAAAGTCGAATTGCTCTGTGAAGAAAACATAATAACTACCGTGATCAAAGCGCTAAAGCTGGCTCACCCTTACGAAGAGCCAGTTTTTGATGTTGTCAGGCTCGAAGCTTATTCATAATAAGCGCGTACTAAATTCAGAGGGGCTGACCTTGATGATACCCCTACAATTCCTTAATACACCTCGATCATGAATTCTTTCCAGGCTAAGCTTTTAGAGAGTTTGGCCGCGAGCATTAAACAAGCGTAGTTACCCCATCCGCCGAACAGTCAGCAACGTATCCTGATCCCGCATTAAATACAGCATGGCGCAGGCCGCAAGCATAGGCCAGGCGGCGAAGAATAATAAGTTTGAGCCTTCAAAAGGATGTGTGTATTGATACCATGATGACAGGGTGGAGCTGCCGTGTAATATCAACACCAGGCCATAGCTGATACGGCGTTTTATGCCTAATAAAAAGGCGACCAGGAGCAATACCTCCAGAGTAGCAAGGCCGTACATAAGTGTGTGGCCAATGCCGCTCAGCCCATAGAAATGCGCAAACACACCGCTGGCATGTTCGGGGCGGACAAATTTATCGACTGTCCAGGCGAACATAACGACGAATACGCCTAGCCGCAGGCCGAGTAGTGAAATGGGTAGTCGGTTTTGAATAGCCATGGTTAAAGTCCGTGTCGGTTTTTATTCACTATTGTTATTCGTTATTAATGGTTAGTAAGCTACTTTTTATTATGTCCTTGCTAATTTATTGAATCATTGGCAGTACCAGGTCGAGTGCAAAATAGCATAGAAGGGAAACGATAAGGATGCCGCTTAAATTTAGCCAGAAGCCGACCCTGGCCATGGCAGGAATGGTAATCAAGCCTGAGCCAAAGACGATGGCATTGGGTGGTGTGGCTACCGGCAACATAAAGGCGCAGCTGGCGGCCATCGTGGCGGGGATGACCAGTTTTAGCGGCTCCATGCCGAGGGCGATGGCAATGGCGGCGACAATGGGGATCAGCGCGGTGGTGGTAGCGACGTTGCTGGTCAGTTCGGTGAGAAACATCATTAGGGACACGACAACAAGAGTCATCACTAGTGGTGGTACCTCACCCATGGCAGTGATTTGCAGGGCCAGTAGTTCTGCGACACCGTTTTGTCGGATGGCACCAGCCAAGCATAGACCGCCGCCGAGAATGATCAATACGCCCCAGGGGACTTTGATGGCGGTCTCCCAGTCCATTAAAAAGCGCCTTTCACGAATATTTTCTGGAATCACAAATAACAGCAAGGCGCTGATGATGGCGATACCGGCATCGGTAAGGTGAGCAAAAATCTCCAGTTTGGCAAGCAGAGGCCGGCCCATCCAGGCAAGGGCCGTGAGAGTAAAGATAATGAGTGTGAGGACAGCACCCCGGGTCCAGGGGTCGGGCGATATATCAAGATTGGAGGTGTTGTTTTGTTGGTCGGCAGGCAGACTTTTCGGCAGTGGTAAGAGGATGTGAGTCATTAACCACCAAACCACAGGTACGAAGACGATCACCAGCGGTACCCCAATCAGCATCCATTGAGCAAAGCTGATGGTTTTGCCTAATTCATTTTCGATAAACGAGGCCGCAAACATATTGGGTGTGGTGCCGACGATGGTGCCGATACCGCCAATAGAGGCCGAGTAGGCCACACCCAGGAGCAGACACATGGCGAAGCGGGGTTTCCAGGGCGTGTCCTCTTGTAGAGCCAGCACGCTGAGGGCGATGGGCAACATCACGATGGTGGTGGCAGTATTGGTAATCCACATGCTCATGGTCGCGGAGGCGATCATAAAGCCAGCCACCAGCCGCCGGGGTTGAGTGCCGACAATGCGCAAGATAAACAGGGCAAAGCGTTTGTGCAGATGCCAGTGTTCCAGCGCCAAAGCGAGGATAAAACCACCGAGGAAAAGAAAAATCAGGGGGTGGGCGTAGGCATTGGCTGAGTCACCGATTGATTGAGCGCCGGTGAGAGGCAAAATAGCCAGGGGTAGCAGCGCGGTGGCGTAAATGGATATGGCTTCGGTCAGCCACCAGGTCGCCATCCAGACTGCCAAACCTGCGGTGACTTGCCCTGGCACCCCGAGTATCAATGGCGAGCCATCGATACCGATAATTTGTGTGGGTACGGCCAGTGCGACGATAAGCGCCAATATCGGCCCGCCGATTAGGCCGTACCAGCGTAAGTTGGTGACGGGATGCAGTGTTTGCCTTGTTGCTTTATCTGTCATGCTTTTTTATACCATTGTCTGTGATTGATTTATCTAGTGGCTAGTAAGGTGTAGCTTTTAACATGTGGATTGTGACAAGTAGTGTGATAGCTTTGCTTGTTGAGTGTCCAGCTTTTGTCAGGAATATTATCGGTGGTCACAATACCTGCGCGCTTATATCGCTAGCGAGTGGCTGATCAACTAGAAAGCCAACTAAAAAAATAAACGGGAGTCGTTATGGAAGCATCTTCAGAAAATCAATTGCAGGTCATTGGTGCCGGTTTTGGCCGGACTGGTACTTTGTCCATGCGTGCAGCGCTGCGCCTCTTGGGGCTGGGTCCGGTTCATCACATGTTTGAGGTGGTGAAAAATCCGGAGCAAAGTGCTGACTGGTCAATAGCGCTGGACGACAGCAGTGTCCTCCGTGACTTGCTGGCCAATTATCGCTCGGCGGTCGATTGGCCCACCTGCTATTTTTGGCGGGAACTGATGGATATGTATCCCGACGCCAAAGTGATTCTGACTCATCGGGATCCGAAGGCCTGGTATAAAAGTATCCACAATACGATCTATCGCTTGTTGACCGCGAAATCGCCGGATATGCCGTCTGAACAAGTGACCATGGCTAAACGCATAGTCATGGACAATACCTTTGATGGTCGCCTTGGTGAAGAGGATTACGCCATTGAGGTGTTCGAAAAACACAATGCCCTGGTCAAGGCCACTGTGCCAGCCGAGCGTTTATTAGTGTTTGATGTCCGTGAAGGCTGGCAGCCCCTGTGTGATTTTCTCGAAGTGCCGGTACCTGATGAGCCTTTTCCAAACACCAATTCCACTGAGGAATTGATTGGGCACTTTAAGAAAAAATAGCCGTTAGCAACAACCGCCCGTTTGCGCCCCGTCGTAGGGGTCTTCCCAGTGGGGCAGATCGACCAATAACTGTCGCTCCGCCGCCAGCCTTAAGGTCTTTTTGGGGTCGATCACCCAGGGGCCGCTGCGGGTGACCGTGAGTTGCGCCTGCTGGCCCTCAGCCAGATTGATTTCCCGGTCGCCATCGAAGGCGAGAATACCCGGCCCCTCGATATTGACGACTGTACCCAGAGGAGATTTTTCAGCACTGCGAATGTGGGCGGAACGAAATAGCCCTGGCGACACGGGCGCGCGCAATAATCGGCCGCCCTCATTGTGTTGGCAGAATTCCACCTTAACCCCGAAATCATCATCGGCGCTGGCGGGGCAGAGCAGGCCGCCGAGGGGTGACATGCCCACAGCGTCGGGTTCGGCGCGGGTCAACAACATAGTCTTCATATGCTGTGGCTCGAATGGCCCCAGGTTACCGATACGATCGCCCCGTAAAAAAAGTGCGTCTATCAAGGCAAGGTCAACGGCTTCGCCCTCTATGACCACGTCAATCACTTTGGCGCGCTGGGCAGCTTCATCCCGGCTGATTTTGCCGCTGGCGACCAGTCCCGCAGCCATACCCGCTATGGTCGGCTCGATGAGCATGGGGAAAACGTTATTGGTGCCCGTCGATAGCGGCACGATCACCGCATCCCGCCAGGCTTTGCTGAGAATACGGCTGGTGCCATCACCACCCAGGACCACAACCACATCGCAGGAGCGGTCGCGCATCTCCTGAACATTCTGGACGGTATCTTCTGCAGAATGATGCAGGGGCGTGCGGAAGTTTTCGATGGTGACCGGGATATTCATGTTTTCGACGGCACCGATCACCAGGCGGCGAGGGTCCCAGGGCACCAGAATACGTTCACAACCGGCAGCGGTGGCACCCACCACAATGCGACTGATTTGATTGCGCTTACTGTCGTGGCTGACCGAATCAGCTCTGGCGATTAAACGCCGACAATCACGGCCAGACATGGGGTTTGCGATAATTCCGACACTACTCATTTTATTAGCTGCCCTGGTGAGAAGACGGTAATTATATTGCACAAAGCCAACTCGGTACCTACTATGAGTCAAGAAAGATGAGTATTAAAAGCAGTTCGCGGTTCCAACGAATAAAAGCCACTTATCTTAAAAGCCACTTATCTTAAAAGACAATCAAACAATCAGGGGTGCCAAATGATCAATATTACGCGCATAAATCATAGTGCTATCGCCAGCCGTGACAAAATGGCGGAGATGAAGCATTTTTACGAAGACGTGTTGGGTGTGACTACGGTTAAACGTGATATTCCAGAAAAACTCGAAAAACTAATTCCCGGTTTCTGGATGCAATTTCCTAACGGTCAGGTCCATGTTATCGGCTGTGATTCTGGTGCCGAGCGCAAGGTGATGAAGGAGTTAGCCGGTAAAAAAGGCGACCCCATGGGGCCGCATACCGCTTTTTTTGTCGAAGATATCGAAGCCACTGAAAAACACCTGGGCGATAACAGTATCGAATACTTCCGTACCGGAGGCTTTATTTTTAGCTCAGACCCTACCGGTAATACGGTGGAATTCCAGCAGGATCCTGATTGCGCTTAGCTAAAGCTCCCTGGTTATCAGGGTGTTAAGTTCGAGAGCGCAGGCGCAATTTTAGCCTTGTTTGCCGGACTAACCGTGTAATCACCATCAATCGCGACGACGGTAATATAACCCTCGTGGAAAGCTGCCGTGTCGCCGTCCTCACTGTTTAGGACGGGCGGCAGAATGGCAAAACGCGGCACATAAATAGTGGCATCTTTTTCTGATGGTGCATAAGAAAGGCTAAATAGCGGCGCTTTGCCCTGATCATGGAGTTGCACACCTTTGATCTCATCCTGAGGGATGGGCGGATAATTAACGTTCAGCGCCACTTTTGATGGAAGCAGGGCGCTACCGTCACAGTGTTGAGTTTGTAAGTTGCCGACCAGAGCGAGGACAAATTCGGCAACGCGATTGAGATGTTCCAGATTGGCCTTCTGGTTTGCTTTATCGGTAGTCTGCGTTTTTGTATCAACAAGATGTGTATCAACAACACTTGTATTAACAACAAAAGGATCCGTGCTAACGGCAATAGCCGGAATGGCGGGCTGAGCAATTAAGATCGCCGCGATAGTCGCACCAACCGTGCCGGATACCGGTGTTGCTGGCCCAAGGTTGGCACCCTTGTTAATACCAGAGATCACCAGATCAGGTGGGTTGTCAGGGAAAAAGGCCCTGGCACCGAGTAACACCGTGGTAGCCGGGCTCCCAGCAATGGCGTAAACATCGGGTTCTGCCTGGGTGACCTTAATCGCTGCGAAAGTGACGGAAGTGCTACTGCCGCTGGCATTCTTTTCGGGAGCAGCCAGGACGACCCGGTGGCCAGCCTGTTTAAATACTCTGTGCAGAGCGCGAATACCGGGTTTATCGAAGCCGTCATCGTTGGTCAGGAGTATGTTGAGTGCGGGTTTGTCGCAGCTTACTCCTGCCGTGTCGGAGGCAGTGGCAGGAGCCGAAACCAAAGCAGTGACCGAAACGATGACCGAAACAGTGATCGAAACCAAAGCTGGTAAGCTTACAATCAGACCCGTGAGGGTAGTTGTCTTTAACCGAGTCGCTTTTGAAAGCGGCTCAAGTTTTGAAAATGATTCAAGTTTTGACAGTGACTTAAGTTTCGAGAGTGACTCAAGTTTTAAAAATGGCTTAGGCAATAATTTTTGTAACATAGGCTATCCTCTTCCTCGTTGGCTCATGTGATAAGGCTAATGCGATAAAGTCTATTATCATTAGGGTATCCGGTTTAAGCGGCTATCACCAAATAAAAAAAGGAAATAATAATGAAAGTATATTTATGCCAAAAGGGCTTCCGGTTTATCACCGATCTCCTGCAAGAGCTTTTGCCAGATGACGAAATACTGGAATGTCTACCGGAAGAAATCACCACTAAAGCCAGGGACGCCAACGTCCTAATACCGACTATTATTCCGCTAAACGAGGCGGAGCTATCCCTACCTGATCTAAAGCTAGTTCAGCAGTTCGGCGCTGGTCTGGATGTGGTCGATGTCGCGAGCGCCAGCAGTAATGGTGTTTATGTGGCTAACGTGCCTGCGGCGGGAACCGGTAATGCTGAATCCGTGGCAGAAGTCGCAGTGATGCATATGCTCAATTTGTCCCGACGCTACGCGGCAGCTTGCCAGAGTATTCAAGACCGAAAGGTATCTAGCCCGACCAGTTGGTCCCTGAAAGGACGCACTGCCCTAATTGTCGGTTACGGTGGTATCGGTCGAGAAGTGGCGCGGCGCTTAAGTGGCTTTGAAATGAAAATTATCGGGGTATCCCGCTCCGGCCCCAAAGGCACTGCCGAAGAACAAGCAGTACATGTCGATCTGCATACCACCCAGGATAAATTGCATGAGCTATTACCCGAAGCGGATTTTGTCGTGCTCGCTCCACCCCTCAATGATGACACGCGCGGCTTAATGTCCAGTGAAGAATTCACCTTGATGAAGCCCAGCGCTTTTGTCATCAATGTCGCCCGCGGTGGCGTGATTGATAATGACGCGTTATTGAATGCCCTAAAAGATCAGAAAATTATGGGCGCGGGTCTTGATGTGTTTGTGGAGGAACCCTGCGATCCCAACGATCCACTGTTTGAATACAACGTCACCGCCACACCCCATATTGGCGGCGCGACAGATTTAAGTTTCCAGGGTATTGCCAGAGGTGTTGCCGAAAACATCCGCAGGCTTGGGCGAGGAGAAGAGCCCTTAAACTGTGTTAACGGTGGGGACGTTAAGAGTTAGGCTGCTTAGGTTCAAGTCCTTGGTTATCGTTATCACCCCTAGGGATAGAGCTTATCTGTGAATCAATTGAGTCTGGTGCTACTGATCTAGGTATAACGTTTGAGTTAACCGGCCTTTTTATACAGAGCATAGCGAAGCGGCGCGGCGTATAAAAAGGTCGGGTTGGACGATTTGTTAGTGCTTTTATTCATAGCCTGTTTCGTATTCAGCTTTTATTTTCTCTTCAGCTTCGCCAAATAATGGCGCAAGTATTGAGTAATCCACTTCTGTAGATTTTTCCATAAGATTTTCTAGTATTGTATTCCCACCGGTGCTAAATGTGAGTATTGGGCCGTACCTATCACGGTATTTTTTATCAATAAGTGTCTTTGCAGTTTCAGGGAAGTCTTGTAAAAAATCGTGAAGCTCTAGTATTAAGTCATCTGTAAATTTTATAGCTTTTTCAGTAAAGTCGATCAATAGTGTGAAATTAGCTGCACCTACACTATTAAATATTTGCTCTTTATTTACATGCGCATAAGCTAGCTGCCCATAGTCTTGCATTAATTTTTCTTTAATGGGTCTATCCAGTTCTGCTCTTTTACTCCAGGTGTCTACGATGAGGTTATAGTTTTGTACCATCGAACGGATACGTGGAATTTGACGCCATTTAATATTATGTGTATCTGGCTCAGCCTTTTTAGGAACTATAAAGGCAAGTTTTGTTATGTCTTTATCAATTTTTTGTGTGACACCTATTAATGAACGAACTTCCATAGCTCTTTGAAATGGGTTGCTTTCAAGTTTGCCATGATAATTTTGTTTTATTGAAATCAGAGATTGCATTGCACCTTCGGCGCTCAATATCCAATCATTGATTGCTTGGACACGAGCCTTCTGAAGCGCTGCATAGTCCTGATGTTTTATTGTGAAATACGCAACGCCAGCACCTAGAAGTGATGAGGATAGTCCGATAGCTAATGGGAAAATATAATCCTTAAAATAGTCTTGCTCCTGTTTAAGGCTTACTATTGCTTCCACTAATGCTTTTGTTTCTTCGTTCATTTTTTATTGGCACTAACAGTGAATTATAAAGACCTTGGCACTATATCACTTTGGCACGCTATCCCAGGACGCGCAGCGCAACAGTCTCGATAATTTACTTTAAGAACAAAGGCTTGGTTGAGTCGGGATATTTCATAAGCCGACATAGAGTGCCACCCTTTACTGTTTTTAAGTTTCTTCTTGTCCGCCTGTCATATTTTGGTATGTATAAAAATCAATGACTTATGTTAATTCTAGGTGTGTTATAGAGCCGCTTTCCGCTTAATCAGGTTCTATTAGTGTGCTTGCCCTACAAGGCATATTGGGATTAGGAGGCTAGCAAAGGGTCTGGGCGATGGGGCATCAATTAAGGTGAGTAAAACCCGCGCAGATCAGTGGCGTCGGGCTTGATCAAGCTTGGTTGGTCTTTATATTTCCAGGTTTCCAGGTTTCATGGCCACACCCGCCTCAATCAATCCACCAGGTTCGCCAGCGATGCAGCGACCCTAATTATTAGTTTCATAACCAAGATTCGGGCTTAATTCCCGCTCGGCCTGGGCCAGCGTTATACCCTTGCGTGCGGCCAGGCTGGCGACTTGATCTGGATGAATTTTGCCGACATTAAAATAGCGGGCCTCGGGGTGACTGAAATACCAGCCGCTGACCGAGGCGGCGGGGTGCATGGCCTGGTTTTCGGTTAGCTTGATATCTGTATTTTCTTGGCCATCAAGCAAAGCAAAAAGCGTCACTTTCTCGGTATGATCCGGGCACGATGGATAGCCAGGTGCAGGGCGAATACCCTGGTATTTTTCTTTGATCAAGGCTTCGTTATCGAGGCTTTCGTCTGCGGCATAGCCCCAGAGTTCGGTGCGTACTTTCTTATGCATGTGCTCGGCAAAGGATTCGGCCAGGCGGTCAGCCAGGGCTTTTACCATGATGGCATTGTAGTCATCACCTTTGGCTTCAAATTCAGCGGCCAGTTCATCGGCCTGGATGCCGGTGGTCACGGCAAAGCCGCCGATGTAATCAATAAGACCACTCTCAGATGGCGCGACAAAATCAGCCAGTGATAGCAGGGGGTCGGACTCGCTGGCTTTTCTCACCTGCTGGCGAATATTGTGCAGGGTGGCGATGACTTCGCTACGTGATTCGTCGGCATAGACCTCAATATCGTCATGATTAACTGTATTAGCTGGCCACAGTCCGATCACGCCATTGGCTTTCAAGCGTCCATTGTCGATTAAATCTTTAAGCATCGCCTGGGCATCGTCAAAAAGATTTTGAGCAGCCTCACCAATGACTTTATCTTTAAGAATCGCCGGATATTTGCCGACCAGATTCCAGGTAATAAAAAACGGCGTCCAGTCGATGGTTTCAAGCAGCTCAGCTAGCGGGAAATCCCGGAATACGTGAATACCGGGTTTGGTAGGCCGTGGCGGTGTGTAATCCGTCCAGTCCAGAGCTGGGCCCTGTTTAATGGCTTCTGAATAGGCCGTGATATTACCCCGGGGCTGACGATTGGCCCGGCGTTCGCGGATGACTTCATACTCGGCCTTGATATCACTGAAGTATTCTTCCCGCTGTTCTTTATTGACCAGCTTACTGGCCACACCCACCGCGCGGGAAGCATCGGCCACGTAAACTGCCTGTGAGAGGTGATACTTAGGATCTATTTTTACCGCAGTGTGCGCCTTTGAGGTGGTCGCGCCTCCAATTAGCAGGGGTAAATCAATACCCTGGCGCTCCATTTCGCTGGCGACGTGAACCATTTCATCGAGGGAGGGTGTAATCAATCCGGACAGACCAATAATATCGACGTTTTCCTGGATAGCGGTTTCCAGAATACGTTCGCTGGGCACCATCACGCCGAGGTCGATAACCTCAAAGTTATTGCATTGCAGCACCACGCCGACGATGTTTTTGCCGATGTCATGGACATCGCCCTTGACTGTCGCCATCAGGATTTTGCCATTACTGCTCGCCGCACCGTCTTTTTCTTCTTCGATGTAAGGCTGAAGATAGGCGACTGCCTGCTTCATCACCCTGGCGGACTTGACCACCTGAGGTAGAAACATTTTGCCCTCGCCAAACAGATCGCCTACCACATTCATGCCGTCCATGAGTGGGCCTTCGATAACATGGAGAGGGCGCTGAGCTTCGAGTCGCGCCGCTTCGGCATCTTCTTCTATATAGGCGGTAATACCTTTAACCAGTGCGTGTTCGAGGCGTTTGGATACGGGTTCTTCACGCCAGGCTAAATCTTCCTGCTGCTTTTTGGTGCTGCCATCGCCTCGATATTGTTCGGCGATATCGACCAGGTTTTCCGTGCCCTCGGGAGAGGTGTTGAGAATCACTGTTTCGACGGCATCTCTCAGTTCGGCGGGTAATTCGTCGTAGACCGCCAGCTGCCCGGCGTTAACGATGCCCATGCTCAACCCGGCACGAATCCCGTGATATAAAAACACCGAGTGGATGGCTTCCCGCACCGGGTTGTTACCACGAAAAGAGAAGGACACATTGCTGATACCACCGGAAATCAGCGCGCCGGGCAAATTTTGTTTGATCCATCGGGCCGCTTCGATAAAGTCCACGGCGTAGTTGTTGTGCTCTTCTATGCCTGTGGCTACGGCAAAAACATTGGGGTCGAAAATAATATCTTCAGGCGCAAAACCGACGGTGTTAACCAGCAGGTCGTAACTGCGGCTACAAATATCGATACGTCGCTGTAAATTATCGGCCTGACCGTCGGTATCAAAGGCCATCACCACTACAGCTGCGCCATAGCGTAAACACAGGCGAGCTTGGGCAAGGAAGGGTTCCTCTCCTTCTTTGAGGCTGATGGAGTTGACGATGGGCTTGCCCTGAATACACTTCAGGCCGTTTTCGATCACCGTCCATTTTGAGGAGTCCACCATAAGCGGGATTCGGCTTATGTCCGGCTCCGAGGCCACCAGTTTGAGAAAGGTGACCATGGCCGCCTCGCCATCAAGCATGCCTTCATCGACGTTGACGTCAATGACCTGGGCACCGGTTTCAACCTGCTCGCGAGCCACGCTCAGGGCGGTGTCGTAATCATCCTCAAGAATCAGCCGCTTAAAGCGCGCCGAGCCTGTGACGTTGCAGCGCTCACCGATGTTAACGAACAGTGAATCGCTGGTGATATTAAAGGGTTCCAACCCGGACAATCGGCAGGCGGGTGGAATTTCGGGCACGGCGCGGGGTTTAAATTCCGCCACTGCAGTGCAGATAGCGGCTATGTGTTCAGGCGTGGTACCGCAGCAGCCACCAACAATATTAACCAGTCCATCGCGGGCAAATTCGGCGATGATTTCAGCGGTCTCGGCAGCTTCTTCATCATACTCGCCAAACTCATTGGGCAGACCCGCATTGGGGTGGGCACTGATTGGCAGCGGGCAGACTTTTGATAGTTCTTCGATATGAGGACGCAACTGCCGCGCACCAAGCGCGCAGTTAAAACCGATAGAGAAGGGTTTGGCGTGGGCCAGGCTATTCCAGAAGGCTTCCGGTGTTTGTCCAGACAGAGTGCGGCCACTGGCATCGGTGATGGTGCCGGAAATCATAATCGGTAATTCAAAGCCTAATTCAGCGAAAACATCCTGTACCGCAAACACCGCAGCTTTGGCGTTAAGGGTGTCGAAAATCGTCTCGATCAGGATGATGTCCGAGCCGCCTTCAATCAGCGCGCGCGTCGCGACACGATAATCTTCAGCCAGTTCGTCAAAACTGGTATTGCGTGCGCCGGGATCATTAACGTCCGGCGATATTGATGCCGTACGGCTGGTCGGCCCGATGACGCCTGCGACCCAGCGTGGCTTGTCCGGCGTTACCGCGGTGAATTCATCGGCAGCCTCGCGTGCCAGCTGAGCAGCCGCGACGTTGAGTTCGTAGACCAGATCCTCAGTCGCGAAATCTGACTGGGAAATCGCGGTGGAATTAAACGTGTTGGTCTCGACAATATCTGCACCGGCCTTGAAGTAGGCACGATGAATATCCCGAATAATATCGGGCTGAGTCAGGGTGAGCAGATCATTGTTGCCGGTTTGATCCTGCTCGACGTCGGCCAGGCGCTCACCACGATAATCGGCTTCGCCAAGTTTGTATTGCTGGATAACAGTGCCCATTGCACCATCCAGAAATAATATCCGTTCCGAGGCTGCCTGGTGCAGTGCTGCGATTCTTTGTTGCAGGTTTTTCACAATGTCTTGCCTGATCTGTCGCTGGAGGTATGAGGCAGGATGCTGACTCATACCTAAAAAGGGCGCGCAGTTTAACAAATCCTCGGGCATTCAGCTCGTCAAGGTCTTGTGTTTATTTGGCCGGCAGCTTGTATGGGCGGGAAATCCAATTTGTGGTTGTACGGGGCATGGCCGACTGATAAAATACATGACTAATTTACTCAGGTATAGCGTCGCATTAGCATTGTGCTGGGCTATTCTATTTAGGTACATGACAGTTATTGATTTAGGTACAAGACAATGGCCGACTTAGACATCACCGAATCAGCTCAGGAATACCTCGCTGGTCTTCTCGAAAAACAGGACACCGAAGGCATGTCCATTCGCCTGTTTGTTGCCGATCCCGGCACGCCTAAAGCTGAAACCTGTATCGCTTACAGCAAGCCCGGTGAAGAGCAGGACGACGACGTTGTTCTGGCGCTCAAGGGCTTCACTGCTTACGTTGAAAAGCGTAGTTTAAACTTTCTTGATGACGCTAAGGTCGATTACTCCCCGGATCGTCTTGGCGGTCAGCTCAGTATCCGAGCACCTAATTCTCGCCTGCCTCAGGTCAGAGATGACAGTCCTATAGAAGATAAGGTCAACTACATCCTGCATGATGAGATTAATCCCGGGCTGGCCTCTCACGGCGGTAATGTAACCCTCGAAGAGATGGATAACGGCATCGCCGTGTTGCAGTTCGGCGGTGGTTGTCAGGGTTGCGGGATGGTCGATGTGACCCTCAAAGAAGGCGTCGAAAAGACCTTGTTAGAGAAGATTCCGGAACTTAAAGGTGTCCGAGATATTACCGATCATACGGATACCACTCAGGCTTTCTACAAGTAGTTGTTCCCGCGGTCGAGACGCTGACAACGAGACAATCACGTTATTAGGCTGTGTTTGCCGGGCGGGTAAATGTTAGACTCAAGGGCGTTCTTACCTGATTGATTTAATACTATGGCGCGCCATCCCGGTTTTGATCGTCCTAAAGTTGTACAAGCAGCTCTCCATTTGTTTTGGCGAGATGGTTATGAGTCCACGTCAATCCAAAAACTACTGGATGCGATGGGCTTAAATCGCGGCAGTTTATATAACGCCTTTGGCGATAAAGCAGGCTTGTTTCACGAAGTATTAGATTGCTACATTGATTACCAGACCGAGATTTTACAGTCGAATCTGATAGCTAAGGACGACCCTGTTGAGGCAATCCGCAGTTTTCTTGAAGATTTTGCCCTCCATGAAAAAGCCGAGATTCGAGAACGAGGTTGTTTAATATTCAGCGCGGTCTCTGAGCTTAGCCATACCCGGCCTGATTTGGCGGACGAAGCCTGGAATAAGGGCAATTTTTTGTGCGAGCTGTTCGTTAAACGCTTAAAACAAGCTAAAGCACGTAAACTTGTTAGAGAGGATAAGTCAGTGGAGGAGCTGGCTGACTATATTGTGACATTGGCGTGTGGACTGAGAACGCATTGCAAAATCAAAACTGATCCCACCATTATCCGCGGGATTATTGATATGGGTATAGAGGCTTTGCTTCAAGCCGATGATAACGATGTTTGCACTAAGTACGTTAATAAAGCTGTCATTAACTAAATACCCGACAGCAAACTACTCAAGAAAAAAGACGAACCTCAAAGTTCGCCTTTTTTCTTATCGCAATTTTCTTACACTTTAGTCGTTATTTCCAACTAATCAGCTACCGACTATACGCTTGGCCAGGATTGGCTTGAGCTTGTCGTGCATAGCCCTAATGGCATTTTCTGTTGTTTCCCAATCGATACAGGCATCGGTCACTGATTTGCCGTATTCCATTTCATTTCGGTTGGACGAAAGTTTTTGATTGCCTGCCAGCAGGTTGCTTTCGACCATAATACCGACGATGGATTGGTTGCCTTCGAGAATTTGGTTGGTGACATTCTCCATCACCAGCGGCTGTAATTCGTGGTTTTTGTTGGAGTTGGCATGACTGCAATCGACCATGATGTTGGTGTTAACGCCAGCCTTAGTCAGCTCCTGTTCGCACACCGAGACACTGACCGAATCGTAGTTGGGTTTTTCATTGCCGCCGCGCAGCACGATATGGGCGTTGGGATTACCGTTGGTGCTGATCACCGCCACTTTGCCTTCGGAATTGATACCCAGAAAACGGTGGGGATTGCTGACCGACTTGAGGGCGTTGATGGCGACTTCCAGACCACCGTCGGTGCCGTTTTTAAAGCCCACTGCCGAAGTGAGACCACTGGCCATTTCTCGGTGAGTTTGGGATTCGGTAGTGCGCGCGCCAATGGCC
>JAHRWI010000230.1 GCA_019090225.1 Porticoccaceae bacterium | reverse complement strand
GCATGGTTTCGATATAGGCCAATGCCTCAGGTTGCTGAAAGTATTTGCTTGCGTTGAGTTGTTCTTCGGTCGCAGCCAGCAATGCTTCAAGATAAGCCACCTGGTGGTCGTCAGCATCAAATAATCGGTCATCAATTCTTAGCACCAGGTTTTGCAGAAATTCGGGGAAGGTGCTTGCTGCTTCATCCTCAGTAGCACCAGTATTTTTTGCCGAATCGATGGCTTCCTGTTTGAGCTCCTGCCACAGGCTTGTGAGCTTGACGCCGTCGCTCTCCGCTCGCTTGAGGACGTCGCCGGTGTGCTGGTTAAATTGTGTTTCGAGCTCAGCGTCGTTGTGTTGGTCGAGAACAATAAAGGCGTTGTAGGTGCCAGCAAAGTGTTCGTTGAGTACTTTATCGGCAATGCGTAAACGGTGAGATTCCTGAAACCACTGGAAAGGATTATCGTTAATGACGATTTTTGTAACGCCGGTAATGCTGATCGCGGTAATGCCTATAAAGACCAGGAGCATGATTTTCGGCCAGGCCAAACTGCCCCTGCTGAGGGCGTTTAGGCTGTTGGCCAACGGCCCCTGGTCATCGTCATGGGGTGTAATTGCAGCCAGCTTGCTGAGCCGTTCTGGCGATAGCGAAACGATGTAGGCAGGAATAAATGTCACGGTTAATAAAAACGCCAACATCACGCCAAAGGCGATAAACAGGCCAAATACCTGAACCGGTGGGATAGGGGTGAGAGCCAGTGCGGCAAAGCCCGCAGCTGAGGTCAGAGAGGTAAAGAGCATCGGCGTAAACAGATGATCCAGGACTTCTTCCATGGCTGCTTCTGGTGTGGTGCCCTCATGATATCGGTCAGAAAACTCGGACAGCAGATGGACTGAGTCGACCACCGCTATGGGCATAAGAAAGATCATAATCATGGAGCTCATGATGTGGACGGTGTAGCCCATGCCGATTAACAGGCCCATGGTGCAGATAATGGCAACCATGGCGAGAATCATCGGCGAGGCAATCAGCGCCAGGCTACGGAAGAAATACCACATCAACAGAAATACCAGCAGGCCAGCAACGGGGGCAGAGGTGGCCATCTGTAAGAACATCTCGACGCCAAAAGTGTCCTCTGCGACCGGTAGGCCGCTGATGTAAAACTTATCGTCTGTGTCCAATGTCTCGATGATGTCTTCGACTTCAGAGACAATGCGGTAGGACTGGTCTTTATGAAGAATAGGGATGTAGATGGCGGTTGCCTGGCCGTCGGGTGAGGCGATGGTGTTGTTTAGAAATGGCAGGTTTTCGATAGCTGCTTGGATGTCGTGGGCGGCCTCAGCGGTTTCGGGGGGCTGGTTCATCATCCATTGAAAGCGAATGGTGCCGGGGCCGTCCTGGGAAATATTGTCGACCGTGGGGATAGACAGTACATCCTGTGGCACGATGCCTTCTATCTTCAATATTTCATTAGCGAGGGTGTGCAAGGTGCCGAGGGAGCGGGGGTTGTAGATGCCTTGTTCATTGACCATACCGACCACGATCAGATCGTTGATGCCGAATTTCTTTTTCACCTCCTCGTGGAATACCCGATCCTCCTGATCGGAGGGCAGCATATTTTCAGGGTCAGTGTCGATAATGATCATCGGCATCATCGCGCCAAAGACGATAACGGCGATGGCCATCAATAGAAATACCCGTTTGGGGTATTGAAATGCGAAGTTAAACAGGTGGTTTTTTATCATTACGGCAATCCTTGCTGTTAAGTGGGAAGCTGATAATGGCTTTTATATTAAATAATTATGATTAATTAATAAAGATATTTTTGCGTGGTGCTTAATTTAGCGTAGGTAATGATCAGGAAAAAGTCTAAGTAAGAATTTGATTGAGGTGCAGGGGTTTACCGCAGCTGGTTTATGCTTATTCGGACAGCTTTACGGAAAGGGTTATTGCCAGCCTGGGAGAACCGGGCTGGCCGAGCTTGTTCACAAAGGCAAAATTCATGTGAAGCAATGCTCGGGAGCGGGGAACTCGCCGCTACGAACCGCATCTGCGTAGGCTTTCAGCGCCAACATAACATCGCCGGTGTCGGGTAGAAAGTTCTTGGTGAACTTGGGCATACGGGGAGAAAAACCTAGCATGTCGTATAGCACTAATACTTGCGCGTCTACCCCGGGTCCCGCGCCTATGCCAATTACTGGAATGGTGAGGTGCTCTGCAATACGGGTAGCGAGTTCGCTTGGAACACATTCGAGCACCAATAAATCAGCCCCGGCGGTTTGCAGGATTTCCGCGTCGGTAAATATTTGCTGGGCACTTTCTTCATCCCGGCCCTGAACTCTATAGCCGCCCAGTTTGTTGACCGATTGCGGTGTTAAGCCCAGGTGGCCACAGACCGGGATGCCCCGTTCTGAGAGCATAAATATAGATTCTTTTAGCCAGGCTCCGCCCTCTAGTTTGACCATTTGCGCACCGGCCTGCATGAGCAGTGCGGCGTTATCGAGGGTCATTTCTCCGGTGGCATAGGACATGAAGGGCATGTCAGCGATGATTAACGATAGGTCGTTACCGCGCACCACGGCGGCGGTGTGGTGGAGCATATCGTCCATGGTCACGGGGACGGTGCTGTCGTAGCCGAGCACCACATTGCCCAGGGAGTCGCCGACTAATACGACTTCGATCTCGGCCAACTCTATCTGTCGCGCAAAGGCGCTGTCATAGGCGGTGATCACGGGAAATTTTTCACCTTTGCTTTTCAGTGTATTAAGCGTGTGGAGGTTGACTGCTTTCATTGACTGGCCTCTTTATCGGTGACTATAGCTGTGGCTGTGAATAGTTGAGCTGGCATGGCGATGGATAGGTTTACAGGTGAGCTTGCGGGTTGTAGTAGTGGCGACCAGTTTTAATGGTCAGCAAGTATTCCACCAGGTTACGGTAATCCAGATCATTCTGGATGGGATTGATTTCTGTGGCATTAACGATCAGCAGAGGAGCATCTTCATAATAGTGGAAGAATTGCTGATAGGCTTCATTCAGAGCCTGGAGGTAGTCTTTGTCGATGTTTTTTTCCATCGGGACACCCCGGTTATTGACTCTGTCCAGCAACACCTCGCTGGGTGCTTGCAGGTAGATGACCAGGTCTGGTGTCGGCCGATCAATGGCGAGTTGATCGTATACAGCCTGGTAAAGCCTTAACTCATCGTCGTCAAGGGTGACCTGGGCAAAGAGCGGATCTTTGTCGATCAGAAAGTCGGCAATTTTCACCGGCTGGAACATGTCATCCTGACGCAGATCCTGCATCTGCTTGACCCGTTGAAACAGAAAATACAGCTGGGTGGGTAAGGCCGCACCGGGCAGGTCATTGTAAAAACGTTCCAGAAAAGGGTTTTCCTCGGCCTGTTCGAGCAGGATATCGTAATTGAATGTCGCGGCGAGACGTTTTGCCAACGCAGTTTTACCCACACCAATAGGCCCTTCGACCGCGATAAAGCGGGGCAGGGATTCGGTATTTAGATTGAGTTGTATATCGTTAGCCAGTACTTCCAAGGATCTCTCCAGCGTCGAGGCGGACGATACCTTCTGCGCAGGTGTTTGCCAATAGTTCTTGCAGCGGTGTTTT
>JAHRWI010000229.1 GCA_019090225.1 Porticoccaceae bacterium | reverse complement strand
TTTATATGCGTCAATGCCTTGACAAACCTATTGAATTTAAAGGCCTTTTTAGGGCGTAACCCCGATTTTTGTAGATGTCTAATTTATGTCATGCTAAAGTCCCCCGGCTTTAGGGATCGACCAATAAAATAGATATCAGGGGGCTGGAATTGGAAACTGTACGTTATCGCATAGCTAAATATGTTATGCACCATCAGTGGCTTTCGCTGCTAGTACTTTTCGCAATCACCGTTTTCTTTGCTCTTGGGGCAATGAAAACTGAATTAAAAACTATCTTTTCTGATCTCCTTCCGAAAAGCCATCCTTTCGTTCAAACCTACCTGGATCACCCAAACTTTGGTAATCCGCTGACCGTCACAGTGATGGTTAAGCGTACCGACGGCGGCGATATTTATAATCCAGACACCCTACAGAAAGTCTGGGATATGACCCGTAATATCGATTTGACGCCGGGTGTTGATCACGATCAGATTCTTTCTATCAGTACCGAAAAAGCCCGTTACGCTCAGGCCACGCCTTTTGGCATTGATAGCCAGCCACTCATGGGGGATCACGCACCACAAACTCCGGAGGAGATGGAAGAGTTTATCGACAGGGTCAAAAAATCGCCCGGCAGTCAGAACTTCCTAATTTCTGGTGACGGTACCGCCACCTTGATTCAGGCGACGTTTATTGAGCGGTTGATGGACTACGGGACGATCTTCGAGTTTGTCCAGGAACAGATCATCGCTGCCGAGCAGGATGAGGCTCATGAAATCTATGTGGCTGGTCAGCCGATGCTCACTGGGTGGGTGTATTTTTACGAGAAGGAGATGTTGCTGATCTTCGCCGTGACCGGCATAGCTTTGCTGCTATCGCTGGTTTTATATATGCGTAACATCGTCGGTGTTGTGGTGCCGCTGGTGTGCAGCATGGTGGCAGCTTTATGGGGCTTTGGCTTCGTCGGTTGGCTAGGAGATCCGATTGAGCCTCTGATTATGGTGGTGCCACTGTTACTGGTGGCGAGATCCTTCAGTCACTGTGTCCAGTTTATTGAACGTTTTTATGAAATTCAGTACCACGTCAAAGATAAGAAAAAAGCCGCCGAGATTACTATGAGCGTGATGATGGCCCCCGGTGTGCTGGGTATTGTCACTGATGCTGTAGGCCTGTTTTTGATTGCTATCGCGCCGATCCCAACCATGGAACGTTTCGCTGTATTTTGTGGTTTCTGGGCGCTAACGCTGATTCCCGCCGGTGTATTTCTGACACCACTGCTGTTGGCAATTATGCCTGAGCCCAAAAATGTTAAGCAGATCATTGGTGTTGAGGGTCAAAGCCTTGGTATCCATAGCGCGATAAAGCATATGTTGCAGCGCGTATCGCGGGTTAGCTATGGCAAACCAGCACGTATTACCACAGTAGTCGTTGCGGTATTGTTTGTACTGAGTATTTTTAAGATGGTGCAAATCAAAATCGGTAACCCGGTCGAAGGCAGTAATTTGCTGTGGAGTGACTCCGAATATAATGTCGCGGTTAGTAAGATCAATAGCCACTTCCCCGGTTTGAACACCCTCGAAATTATTTTTGAGGTTAAGGAAGAGGAGCAGGAGCGCCTCTTAAAACAGGCTGATACCATTTATAACATGGGTCGTTTGCAGCGATTGGTAGAAAGCGATGAGGTGCCCCCGGTTGCCACCCAGTCCTTTGCAGATTATCTACCTGAAGCCAACCGCTTGTTTAGTGGTGGTAATCCCAAGTGGGGTCCGTTGGACTTTAACGACCCAGCAGTTTCCGCTGCCGGTGGCGCGGTGCTGTTTGGCTCCAGCCCCAAAGCGTTTTCCCACGTAACAGATTTTGTGCAGCAAAACGGTACAGTGTCGTTGTGGTACAAAGATAACAAGCAAGAGACGGTTGATAATGCCCTGGAGCAGGTTCGTAGTGCGCTGGATGAAATCGGCATTGATCATGAGAAATACCGGATTCGCCTGGGCTCTGGCACCATTGCATTGCAGCAGTCGATCAACGACACGGTAGACAAGTATCAGTATGTTATTTTGTTGCTGCTTAATATCGTTATCCTCATAACTTGCTCCTGGGCGTACCGTTCCATTGTTGCCGGATTTTTGTTGCTGATACCGGTCAATATGTCCAACTGCTTCCTGGCCGCGGTGATGGTTTATATGGGTATTGGCCTTGATGTGAACACCCTGCCTATTGCAGCGATTGGTATCGGTGTTGGTATCGATTACGGCATTTACTTATTGAGCAGGATTTGTGAGGAATACCAGGAGAAAGAGGATTACGGCCTGGCGATACTCGGCTCGGTGGCGACCACGGGCAAGGCAATCTTCTTTACAGCGACTATTGTATTGATTGGTATATTGCCCTGGTACTTTATGTCAGAACTTAAATTCCTGGCTGATATGGGCCTGTTACTGGTGATGGTGATGTTGATCAATATGGTTATCGCTCTTGTGGTGGTTCCGCTGCTAGTCTGGTTGATGAAGCCAAAGTTTGTTGCTTCTAAAGATCTTTTAGTCGGCGAGGGTGTTGATTTGTCTGACTACGCTGGCGGTGACGAGGCCTATCAGTAAACACTAAATTCTAGTAAATCCGCCTCGGCTAGCTGGATATTCAGCTAGCCGATAAGTTTGGGACGAAATAACGGGGCCGCTGGACGGTCTATGATCCCAGAGTTAGATAACCGGTATGAGATGGAGAAAAGAAACATGTTAGGGCGAATTGAGTTGAGTCGAGTAAAACAGTTTATCGCTGGTGTGGGTTTAGGTTTAAGTGTTTGTGTTAGCGTTTCTGCGCTTGCCGAAGATATCGAAACAGGGGCGTTAACGCTGCGTTATCAGGGTATCCCTCACGATGCTTTGTACGATGTATGTTTTCAAGGTCAAAAGGGGCTGGCTGTTGGCGTTGCCGGTACTGTATTGATGACATCTGATGCCGGATTAAGCTGGGAGCCAGGAACACCTATTACCGACAAAGCATTGTTGGGCGTGTCCTGCAGTGGCAAAGGCGCTATTGCAGTCGGTCAGGAAGGTACTATCCAGGTACAAGCGGGAACCGGTGAATGGCAAGTGGTCAGTTCCGGCTCAGAGCAAAGATTGTTGTCCGTCGATTCAAATAATCAGGGTCTGGCGGTTGCGGTCGGTGGCTTCGGAGCAGTATTGCGGTCTGTGGACGCCGGTGCCAATTGGGAGTCAATTAGTTTCGATTGGGAAGAGATTCTCAATGATTTTCTTGAACCTCATATCTACGATGTTGCGGTTTTTGATGACAACACCATTATGGTGGTCGGTGAGTTCGAGCTGATTTTGTTATCTGCCGACGGTGGTGATAGCTGGGAAGTTGTTAACAAGGCTGACTCGTCCTTATCTGGTATCTATTTCTCTGATCGGCAAACTGGTTATGCAGCTGGCCAGGACGGTAAAGTGTTAAAAACCGTTGATGGGGGTTTAACCTGGCAGAGCAGCGGCGAGGTGCCAACCAGAGAGAACCTGCTTGATGTCTGGTCATCGGGGCAAGATGTATTAGTTACTGGAATTCGAACCTTACTGCGTAGCCGAGATGCGGGTGCAAGTTGGGAGTCTATTACCGAGGGCGACGTTTCGGTTAAGTGGTATCAGTCTGTTAAGGGTACGCCAGCAGACAATGGTGCCTCTAACAACATTGTTATGGTGGGTCATTCAGGACGTATCGTTCAGATCAACGACTAATAGTGACCTAATAGAAGAGTCAGGAGCTGTATTGCCAAGTAACGACAGCCAGCGTAGGGCACGCGCTGGCTAATATCGGCAGCCTGGTAGTGTCCCTACTCCAGTAGTTAAAATTTATACGAATACGATCCTGGTTAGTCGGCGTTGTCCGAGATCAGGGTTTAGTATCGGGTTTGCTCGTAGATCAGAGCAAGGCTTGTACCCGTGACAGATAGTAACGGTATTTGCAGTATTGATACCGGGGGCAGCACCATCAGCAGTACCTGGAACTAGATTCCATCCATTATAAAAATCCATTCTTATACACCCTCGATATCGGGAATTTTCTGGTGCCTGGGGTGAACTTTTGTTTGTTCATAAATTAGTAGGAGTTAATTGTGCATATCAGAAAATACGATTTTGATTATAGTCGTCGATTTTTCATGGACAAGATGGCCAAAGGTACGATGGGTGCGGGGGTACTGACCTC
>JAHRWI010000228.1 GCA_019090225.1 Porticoccaceae bacterium | reverse complement strand
TGGATATTCGTGACAGCAAGGAATATCAGTCGGGATACATCGCCAATGCGGTCAATATTCCTCTGGCTAGCCTCGATGGCCGGATTGTTGAGCTTGAAAAGTACCGCGATAAAACCGTGGTGCTGGTCGATAAGCTTGGACAACATTCGGCCTCGGCAGGCAGAAAGCTCAAGGCTGCGGGCTTTGAGGTCCGACGCTTGCAGGGTGGTATGGGCGAATGGCGGAGCCAGAGTTTACCGGTTGTCGTATAGCTCGAAGCTAGTTTAGAAGTTCGGCCTGAAATTGAGTCTGAAAAATCGCTCTGAGCGGATGAAACGTAAACGAGCATGAGCCAGGTGAATAAAATATGAATGATAGCGTGGTGAGTCGCGGCGATAATAAAGTCGTCTTATATGGCACCAGAATGTGCCCCTATTGCGTCGCTGCGCGGCGCTTGCTCGAAAGTCTGGAGATTGGCTACGAGAACATCCCCGTCGATGGGGATCGCCAGCTGCGTCAACATATGGAAACTATCAGCGGCCGTCACACGGTTCCGCAAATCTGGGTCGGTGACACCCACGTGGGCGGCTATACCGAGTTGCAGCAACTGGCTAGCACTGGGCAGCTCGAGACCCTGTTGCAGGGTGCCAGCGCCTGACCTGACATACTCTTCAGCAAGCTCCACAAAATTCGACTTCATGTATGACAAGGCTAAAAACCGGACAGGAGTAAGCACTAAATGAATCAAGCAACTTCAGCTGAGACAGGTGATGGGTTGGATCAAGGCGGCAAAACTCAATTGGGGATCAAGCGAGTTTATGTCAAGGATATTTCTTTCGAGGTGCCTTTGGGTGTTGAGGCATTTACGCGTCAATGGCAACCCAGGGTTAATCAGGATATTTCTACGGCAGTTCATAAGCTGGCTGATAATCAATACGAAGTCGTGCTACACATCACTATTTCTGTGGAGGAAGAAGAGCAGGTGCTTTGTCTGGCGGAAGTTCAGCAGGCCGGAATATTTTTTATCACGGGCGTCGAGGGTCAGCAACTGGCTCAGGTATTAAACACCCATTGTCCGGGGATTTTATTTCCCTATGCCCGAGAGATGATAGACAATCTGGTGGTGCGCGGTACTTTCCCAGCTTTGATGTTGCCGCCGGTGGACTTTGATGCCATGTTTCAAAAAGCTTTGCTGGATCAGAACCAAAGTGGATCTGACGATAGCGCTAGCCAGCAACCCGAGAAACTCAATTAGTCAGGGCTGAAGCCTAACAGGATCTGGATTGTTCGGGCTGATAGGCTCTCCGCTTCTGGCCGATTAGGGCTGTATGTCGAGCTCCTGAAGCTTCCGGGTTAGTGTATTTCGTCCCCAGCCCAGTAATTCTGCGGCGTCACGTTTTCGGCCTGCGGTATATTGCAAGGCTGTTTCAATCGCAACTCGTTCAAAGGCGGGCAAGGCGGTGCCGAGAATATTGTTTTTGCCCTGTTCGAGTTCATGTTGCATCCAGTTAGCAAAGAGTAGCTGCCAATTATCTTGCGCACTGGCTGATGCTTCAGGTTTTTCCTGCATTTCTGGCGGTAGGTCGACTAATATAATCTCTCGCCCAGCGGCCATAACGGTTAGCCAGCGGCAGGTGTTTTCGAGTTGCCGGACATTACCTGGCCAGGCTTGATTGACCAGAAAGGCTTCGGCCTCGGGTGACAGAATCTTTGCTTCGACATTCAGTTCTTTGGCTGATTTCTGAAAGAAATGTGCCATCAATTTGGGCAGATCTTCACGGCGATCAGAGAGTTTTGGTAGGTGCACGCGAATCACATTGAGCCGATGAAACAGGTCTTCACGAAAGCTGTGTTGCTCGACTAACTTTTCAAGATCCTGGTGGGTGGCGGCGATAATACGAACGTTTGCCTTCACTGGAGTGTGTCCGCCGACACGATAAAATTCGTTGTCCGACAGTACACGCAACAGGCGTGTTTGTGCTTCCTGGGGCATATCACCAATTTCATCAAGAAATAATGTGCCGCCATTGGCTTGCTCGAAATGGCCGATTCGACGCTGTGCAGCACCGGTAAACGCGCCTTTTTCATGACCAAACAATTCAGATTCAATAAGGTCGTGGGGAATCGCCGCCATATTGAGGGCAATAAAGGCGGCATCTTTACGCGGACTGTGGCGATGCAGTGCTTTGGCGACTAGCTCCTTGCCGGTGCCAGACTCACCGTTGATCAATACCGTTATGTTGGAATGCGACAGTCGACCAATGGCGCGGAAGACTTCCTGCATGGCCGGTGCTTCGCCGATGATCTCGGTCTGTTCGGCCGCCTGTGGCTGTACCTGTTGAGTGGTGTTTTCCTGAGCAAAGGTAAGTGCTCGGCGGGTTACAGAGATCAGGTCGTCGACATCAAAGGGCTTGGGCAGGTATTCAAAGGCACCACCTTGATAAGCAGCGACAGCGCTGTCCAGATCCGAGTGTGCCGTGGTAATGATGACCGGTAACTCGGGATGGTTTTGGTGTATTTTTTCTAGTAACTCCAGGCCGTCCATGCCGGGCATGCGAATATCGCTGATAATGACATCGGGGGCATTCTGAGCCATATAGCCCAGTAAGCTGTTGGCGTCCTCAAAGCTACGTATATCGAAATCAGCTTTTTGTAAGGCTTTTTCCATCACCCAGCGTATCGAATTGTCGTCGTCAACGATCCAAACTATTGGTTTCATACTGCGAATTCCTTGTTAGGCTTATGTTCCGTGTTTGAAAGCTCAAGGGGTAGAAACACTGAAAACCGTGTTTCGCCCGGCTGGCTGTCACACTCAATAAGACCTTGATGTTGATTGATGGCGGACTGGGCGATGGGTAGTCCCAGCCCGCTGCCAGTAGCGCGGCCGCTGATCATTGGGTAGAAAATACGCTCAGCCAGTTCACTGGGAATCCCTGGGCCATTATCAATAATGTCCAGGCGGCAAATAACGCGGTGCTGATGTTTGCCGATAGTGAAGTGGTTGATAATCCTGGTGCGAAAAACTATCTCACCACCTTTGCCGATTAAATCTGCGCTCTCCAGGGCCTGCATGGCGTTGCGAGCAAGATTGAGCACTGCCTGAATCAGTTGTTCTCGGTTGCCCAGTAGGTCAGGGATACTGGGGTCGTAATCTTTACGGATAAGTAATTGCCGATTGGTTTCGGCCATTAGCAATGTGGCGACGTGCTCGGTGATCTCGTGAATATTGAGGGCCGTAAACTTGCCCACTACGGTTGGCCCCAGTAGTCGATCGACCAGTTTTCTTAGCCGCTCAGTTTCGGCAATGATGACATCGGTATATTCCACCAGTTCGCTACGATCCAGTTCCTGAGCAAGCAATTGTGAGGCACCGCGAATACCACCCAGAGGGTTTTTTATTTCGTGGGCTAGGCCACGAACCAGATTGCGAGAGGTGTCGTGGGCGGAAATCAGGGCTTCTTCTTTATCTATCCTCAAGGTCCTGTCCATGGCTTGTATTTCCAGTAACAAGCTGGCTCCAGAGCTAATATTTAAGGGTGTTACAGAGTAATCGACAGTGATTTTTGTCTGATCAGGTAGTACCAGCTTAGCTTTACGCTCGGTAAACGGACGATTGTTTTTCTGGGACTCTTCCAGGCTGTGCTTTTTAGTCTCTGAATCTACAAAAAGATAGGCAGCATTGAGGCCTAAAAGCCGCTGAGTGCTAGCTGCCAGCAGATTTTCCGCCGCCGGATTGAGGTAGGTGATTTCCAGATTGGTGTCTAATAACAGAACGACGGTGTTGAGATTGTCGAGCACCAGCTGGTGGGTGTTTTCATAGTTCATTGGGGTGGTCGCCAGAGCCTGCGAATGACTAGTCTATTATTGATACGCAACTTTCGAGCCAAGGTCATTAGCTCGGCTGGGCCGTCAAACAGTTTCCAGAGCGGGGATTATAAGGCAATAAAGTACGATGCGCACCAAATTAGTGCGCAGGGGGAGAGCCTGGGAGCCAGCTTAGTTCTTAGGTTTTTAAGGGTGGTAGCGCTTGACGTAAAAAGTAATGGTTTGAGTTTCGGCCTTCCTGTTGCCATTTACGCCGAAGATTTGTGCGCGAACCTTGTGCTCGCCTCTGATTAGGTCGGTCAGGGTGAAACGTGTGCTGGTAGCTGGCGGGCGGGCCTGTCCATTGTGGAAGAGCTTGACGACGTGTCCTGTCTGCAAGGGTGGCTTGAGGCTGATTTGCACCACTACCTCGGTCTGACCCGGCGGAACAGTGGATTGATTCAGGGGTTGAGTGATAAAACTCGCCGAATAGGGAACTTCCTTTCCTTCCTCCTCTGGTTTTTTTTCAGCTATTTTGCCCGTTGGCGCAGTTGATGCCTGAGTGTTAATCGGACGGATTTTTATCTCTCTTGAATCACCATCCGCCGGTGGATTATCGGTAAAAGTGACATTACCCTGCTCATCAACAGTTTTGAAAACCGCCCCAGCACTGACTTTAGCGATATAAGTCAGCGGTACAGCAGCTATGAGGCAAGCGAGTGCAAATAATCGGGTCTTATTCATAAGGTGTCCCATCCGTGAAGGCTAGTAGTGCAAGATTACCTTTCCTTAGACCAAAGAAAAAGCCTACCATTCCCTGGGATAGGAGGAATGGTAGGCTTTTTTTAACGCTTTGTGAGTGAATCGATCAGACGCTGTAGTACATATCAAACTCAACCGGATGAGTGGTCATATTGAGTTTTTCAACTTCTTCTGCTTTCAGTTCGATGTAGGCATCGATAACGTCATCATCCATAACTCCGCCAGCGGTCAGGAATGCACGGTCATTATCGAGGGCTTCAAGGGCTTGTTCCAGGGATGAAGCCACGGTAGGGATGGCTTTACCTTCTTCGGCGGGCAAATCGTAGAGGTCTTTATCGGCTGCATCACCGGGGTGGATTTTGTTTTGAATGCCGTCCAGGCCAGCCATCAACATGGCGGTGAAGGCCAGGTAAGGGTTGGCAGTGGGGTCGGGATAACGTACCTCAATGCGGCGCGCTTTCGGGTTAGGTACAAAGGGTATGCGGATCGAGGCTGAACGGTTACGTGCCGAATAAGCCAGCATAACCGGCGCTTCAAAGCCAGGTACCAGACGTTTGTAAGAATTTGTTGAGG
>JAHRWI010000227.1 GCA_019090225.1 Porticoccaceae bacterium | reverse complement strand
CCCTGGGGGCTGCTATCCGTAAGCAGGGTGAAAAGAAAGACTATGTTTTTGAGGCGACTAAATAAGCGTCAAACAATACGAGAAGTTCAAGCGCTCGCGATGTTTGTCGTTTCGCGAGTGCTTGCGCGAGCGCTTGAGAAGGCAGTAAAAAGAACCTTATATAACGCCCTTTTCGTCCAACGCTGAGATGCGGTCCTCGCTATAACCAAGATCACGCAATATATCGGCACCATCGGCACCGGGTTCTGGGCCAATATGAGCAGGTACTTTGTCAGAGCCTTCTACCCAGAACGGACTATTCACCGCCTGACCTCGGCCATAATTATGGCCCTCGACATCGATCAACATATCGTTAGCCAGGACCTGAGGGTCATCGATAGTTTCTTCCATCGTGGCGAGTACGCTAAAGGTTAGTTTTTGAGCGCCCAGCCGTTCTCGCCAATCCAGCAAATCTCTGGTTTTAAAGGTTTCTGCCATCAGCGGAGCCAGGGCAGTCGCATATTCGTTACGTAGCTGTATGTCGGTGAAGCGGGGGTCGTCTAACAAATCCTCTCTATCCATGGCTTTGAGCAAGTTGGGCCAATGTTTTTTCTGATGAAGGATAACCAGGAGCAGCCAACGTCCGTCGCGAGTTTGATAGTGATTTAGTAGCGCGTTGGTGGGCTGGCTGGGGTCGGGTCGAGGTGCCGCACCACCGCCAGCCAGGATACACGACATCGAGCTGGCAGCCGTCCACAGGCCATTGGCTAATAAACTGCTATGGACCTTACCGCCACGCCCGGTTTTTTCTCGCTTATACAAACCTGTCATAACGGCGGCATACATGGTCATGGCGCTGGGGTGATCACCCATGCCTGGTGACGAGATGCTCGGTTCGCTGTTGGCCGTGCGCACCAGGTCCATCAGCCCAGAGCGCGCCCAGTAGGCGGTGGCATCAAAGCCCGGTGTGCTGGCATCCGGGCCTTTTTCGCCAAAGCCGGTGATTTGTCCATAGATCAGTCGGTCGTTTTCAGGGGCCAAATCTTCATAGCGAATCTTTAGTCGTTCCAGGACATTGGGGGGAAAGTTAGTGATGAGTACATCGGCCTCTCGCACCAGGGCCAATAAAATCTCTCGGCCCTCGGCAGTTTTCATATCCAGGCCAATGCTGCGCTTATTGCGGTTATCCTGCTGCCAGATATAGCCAAACTCAAGGGGCACAAACGGCGGTGCTTTATGGGCGTAGCGTAGTGGGTCGCCGCGCCCAGGCGCTTCAATTTTTATAACGTCGGCACCAAAGTCTGAAAGAATGGCCGCGCTGCCTGGGCCAAAAATATAGGTGGCTATCTCTAGTACTTTAATGCCCTTAAACAGCGGTTCTGCATCGTTCATTTTAGTTATCTCCCGAAAGTAGAATCAATTTAAATTCGTTGGCGTATTTCTGAGGATGGGCCAGGTAATGGGTCTGTTAGCATCACCTAGTCTTAATTTTTTAAATCCGGTTTTTTATGGTTTGCGGATTTTTTAATATTTACGATTGTTAATAAATCAAAGATGCAAGGACTCTGCCCAGGCCATCCCGTGGCGTGAATGCCGCCAAAATACTATTAATTGGCGTATGGGTATGGGGCAACATGGCCTTAATCTCATTTTCATCAAAGTAGATACCACCGCATTTTTCACAGGCGTCAATTTCAACGCCGCCGCTGTCGATGATTTTTAATATTTGATCGGGGCACGAAACGCAGTTACGTTTTGATAAATATTTGTTAGGCGCTTTCCTGATCAGGTCGTGGAGATCAAGCTCAAGTTTTTCAGCGTTGAACAAAGCTGCCATAGAGTCGTGAGAAACCCACAGACCATCACATTGTGTACAGGTCAGCGTGTCGACACCACTGGCGTTGGTTTTTTTTAATTTTTTACTGCAACTGGGGCATTTCATTTGTTTGTTTTCCTTTTTTATTGTAGTGATAAATTCACGCCTGTTCTAAAGCCCGCATCAGTTTCATCCTGTGTAAGCAGGTAAGCGATACATTAGTCCTTCGGCCAAATTTCTTCCAGCCGGTGAAGCCCTTCATCTAACGTTTGTCGCAATCCTGTTGGGTAAAGTGCAGTGATGTTCCGGCGGTAATCGTCGGTCGATGCATCAGGCATCAATTGCTTAATTTTCATGATGGTTGCTTTAGCCTCATCGGTTTTACCCTGTACAGCCTGGCAAATGGCGAGTATCGCCCAGGAGGTATGGAAGCCATTAAAAATGGAGACTGATTTTTGACCTTCCAATTCTCCCGCTTCGGGATCTCCCTTGGATAACAATATTGCGGATCGCCAAAAATGGATGCGATACAGGTATTGGGCATTGGGTAGCAATTCGATAGCGCGTGCCAGTTCACTCAGGCTTTTATCAAAGTTGCCGGCGACACCTAAGGCATAACCGTACTGGGCGATGGCAATAGCGTTGCTGGGGCACAGGGCAAGGGCTCTCTCTAGAATCGGGATGGCTTCATCGGGGCGGCCAGAAAAACATAAAACGTGCCCGGATTCGGCGAGTACTCCTGCATCGTTAGGCGCAAGCCGTATGGCCTTGTCGATAGCGGCTTTGGCTTCCGATACATCTTGTTCGGGATGTTCACTAAAGCCGTTCGCCGGGCGGCGAATCAAGGCACTGGCCAGTCGGGCATGAGCGGCAGCGTAGTTAGGGTCGAGCGCCACAGCTTGCCGCGCGAATTCCACAGACTCTGCGGATGTCTCCCGATTAAACTGAAACGCTGCCGACAAAGACCGCGCTACCAAGCCCCAGGCATCGAGATTATCTGTGCTCGCTCTATTGGCCGCATCAATTTCGGCCACGGTAATGGCGTAACCCAGGGCACTGGCGATACCGCTGGATACTTCGTCCTGAATAGCGAAGATGTCGCTCAAGGGTCGGTCATAGTTTTCCGCCCAGACATGACTGCCGGTGGCGGCTTCGATTAATTGTACAGTGACCCGTACCCGAGCTCCTGATTGATCGGAGCCAACTTTGCGCAAGCTACCTTCCACCACATAACGGGCACCCAAATCCTTGCCGACCTGGCGGATATCAGGTGTGCTGCCCTTGTACACAAAGGTAGAGTTACGGGCGATGACATCCATATCTGCAGAGCGGGCGAGGGCGGTAATAATATCTTCGGTCATGCCCTCGGCGAGATAACCCTGCTCCTCATCGGTAGACATATTGTTGAGGGGCAGCACGGCCACCACTGGGCGGTCTTTACCCTGTCCCGCCTGGCTTTGCCCTGGTCTTGCGAGGGTGGCGTCGTTTTTCTCGGCCCCGGCAGAAACGCTAGCGGCGGTGTTGTTTGTTCGAGCTTGAGGGTTATTGATGCCCGATTGCTGAGTATCTGAATCCGCCTGTTTACGAGATAACAGACCGCGTACGCCTGCACCCAAAGGCGAAAACACCACACCAAAAATCACCACCAGTGCAGCGATGGCGCTGAAGGCAGATTCGTGTTCCGTTAACCAGGTGAGTACGTCGTTAATGCTTTCCATATCAAATAAGGCTTCCTAAGATTCTGGCCAGGCTAAACGCAAAAAACTGTTGAATCTTTCGGCATCGTCTTTTTGAAAATACAGGCGGCACCACTTTTCTACTTTGCTCTGACTAAAATGAGGTGCTAATTCCCGCGCCAGCCCCATTGCCCCTTGTGCCTCTTCATGGCGTTCGAGTCCGCTTAACGCCCAGGCACGGGCTACATGCAACCAGGGGAAACTGGGTTGATGTTTAATGCCCATAGATGCAGCTTGTTCGGCCTCCAAATACCGACCCATGAGGGAGAGCGTCAGACTCTGAGAAAAACATACTGCCCCCATATTGGAGTCTTTGGGTGACTGGCGAAAAAATATTTCACATTGTGTAAGTGCGTCTTCCAGTTGCGAGGTGAATGAAAGTGCCGCCCCGTAGGCATAGCGGACGAAGCCGCTATTGGGGTTGCTAGCCAGGCTGCGTTCGAGGTAACTAAGCCCGGTGCTCGCTTTGCCTATTATTCCATAGGTGTATCCTATGTAACCCAATACCGTTGGATCATCTGGTGCCAATACGGCCGCTTTGTTGATGAGTTGATCTACCTGTTTGGCCGTCTTGGCATTATCGTCTGTGATCAAGTAGGCAATATTTATGCTTGAGAAATAGGCGAGCATTGCCCAGCCAAGCGCATAGCCGGGCTCTATTTCTGTGGCCTTTTTAGCCAGCGCCTGGGCTTCAACCATACCGGCTGTGGTCCTCAGTCCGATCCAGGACATTTCAGCATCTATGCATAACTCCCAGGCTTTTATATTTTCAGGTGCCTGGCGGCGCGCCCGCTTACCTTCGGCCACACTCAGATTGGCGCATAAGGTTGTGACCAGGTTGTCGACAACATCGTCCTGAATATCAAAAATTTCCGTCACCGGTCGGTCTATTTTGTCTGCCCAAATATGACTGCCAGTTTCGGTCTCAATCAGCTGCACCGTAATCCGCAGACGGTCACCCACCGGGCGAATACTGCCCTCCAGCACATAGCGCACACCCAGCTCTTTACCCACCGTGCGGATGTCCGGGGACTGGCCCTTGTAGGCAAAGGTGGAGTTGCGGGCGATAACAAACAAACGGCTGTCGCAGGATAGCCCGGTGATGATGTCCTCGGTCATACCATCGGCGAAGAACTCTTTATCTTCATCTTTCGACATATTGACGAAGGGCAGTACGGCGATGGAGGGTTTGTCGGTGATCAGTGGTGGCGGGGTGGTGAGGAAATCCTGCGTGGTAGGGACATTAGTTTCTTCGGCTCCCGTAGCTGCTGAAACCGAGACCTGGTTTTGTTTTGAATTGCCACGGCCAGAAAGTATGCCGCGAATGCCTGCACCGAGTGGTGATAAGACCACGCCAAAAATAACTACCAGGGCAGCGATGGCACTGAAAGCGGATTCGTGATCCGTTAACCAGCTAAGTACGTCGTTAATGCTTTCCATATCGAATAATTTTTCCGTTTAATCCGGCCAGGCCTGGCGTGTCAGAGCAATGAATTGTTCGGTTTGCTCTGGCTTTCGAATGACATGGCGCCAAAAATCTTCTACCACCTCGAGGGTCATGCTGGGTGCTAGTTGGTGCACCTTTTCCATCTGCGCTGAAACTTCCGCATCGCGCCCCAGAGCGGCCAGCGATATGGCCAGCATAAGATAAGCCCAGGCAAAGCCAGGTTGATGTCTGACGCAATTCCGAGCTGCTTGCTCGGCCTGTAGAAAGTCGTTTAGTGAGCAATGGCAGAACGCTATAAAGAAACTGCCCAAACCAATATAGGGGTCTTTTGTTGAGCGCCTGGTAAACAGCTGTAATTGGGCGAGGCCTTCGTCAGGTTTTGCATCGGCCCAAAGTGCGCCGCCATAGAAAATCCGAGTAATGTTGCTATTGGGATTGATAGCAAGACTGCGCTCCAGATAATCAATGGCCTGGTTTACCTGGCCGGCCCAGGTTACAGCACATCCGCAATAGCCCAGGACCACCGGATCATTGGGGGCCAGGCGCAGGGCTTTACTGACCAGTGACAGAACATTTGCAGAGTCCTTCGCCAGGTCGTCACTCAAGCCATAAGGTATCTGCATACTGGCCATATAAGCGAGCAAAGCCCAACTAGCGGCATAGCCCGGTTCAATCTCAGTTGCCCGGCGCAGTAAGTGTTCGGCTTCCGCCATTGTTTCTGGATTCGCTTGCGAAAAATAAAGCACCTCAGCCTGCACGCACAAGGCCCAGGCCTGCAGGTTTTCGGGTCGCGCCCGTTGTGCCCGCTGTCCTTCCGCGACACCGAGGCTAGAGCACAGCGTGGTTACCAGATCGTCCACCACCTCATCCTGAATATCAAAAATCTCAGATACAGGTCGGTCGATTTTATCGGCCCAGATATGCATCCCGGTATCTGTTTCGATGAGCTGGACGGTGATCCTTAAGCGCTCACTTACAGGGCGGATACTGCCTTCCAGCACATAGCGCACACCTAATTCTTTCCCTACCTCACGGATATCCGGGGTCTGACCCTTATAGGCAAAGGTGGAATTGCGGGCGACAACAAATAAACGGCTGTCGCAGGATAGGCCGGTAATAATGTCCTCAGTCATGCCGTCTGCGAAATACTCCTGGCTTTTATCGTCTGACATATTGACGAAGGGCAGCACGGCGATGGAGGGTTTGTCGGTGATAGGCGAAGGCGGGGTGTTGAGTGTGTCGAGCGTTTCGCTTAGGTCAGGTTCATATATTTTAGCGGTTTGGGTGATACCCGATTCCGTTTTGTCTTTTCGTGAAAGTAAGCCACGTAAGCCCGCACCCAATGGCGATAAGGTCACGCCAATAATGACCACCAAAGCGGCAAGGGCGCTGAATCCTGCTTCATGGTCGCTAAGCCAGGTAAAAATTTGATTTAGGGTGTCCATAGTAGCTGCTAGATGCTTACATTCCTTTTTGTAATTATTTAAAAATCACGCCTACCAAATAAAACCTGCTCGCCGGATTCTTTTCTTCGGGCTCTTTGCGCTGAATAAGGCCGAGTTCGGTATGGCGAAATGCGTTTAGTTTTTTATCTTTCTAGCCTTGATGCAGCATTCATTGAATTATTTTTAATACGGCTTATAGTAATTTGCTGGATTAATCACCACTACGCGATAAAGTAAAGCAGCTTGATCGAGCTATCTGGCGTTCATGCCAGGGCAAAGCGAATCCAATTGTACTATGTAAAGAGAAGATCGTTTTAGAGAAAAGATCGCCCCGCGAACAAGGTTCGTCAGGCGTGACCAAACCATAATTAACTAGAGGGCAACAAGCGATGAAAATCGGTTACATGATGATGATGGCCAATATGCACGAAAACATAAGTGATGCGGAAATGGTTCGCGAAGAAATGCGTGTCGCTGAGCTGGCCGAGGAGGTGGGCTACGATTCTATCTGGTGTGCCGAGCACCATTTCGAGTCTTATTCCATGGCAGTGGATAACCTTCAGATACTCACCTGGCTGGGCGCGCGCACCAAAAATATTATGCTCGGCAGTGCGGCGATTATTCTGCCCTGGTGGACTCAGCCGATCAGGATTGTTGAAAAAATTGCCACCCTCGATGCGATGACTAACGGGCGTTTCCTGGTGGGTATTGGCCGCGGTCTTGCGCGTAACGAATTCGAGGCTTTTGGTATTCCCATGGAAGAAACCCGCGAGCGCTTTGACGAGTCTGCCCGCATGATTGTCGACGCTTTGGAGACCGGCTTTATTGAAGGCGATGGGCCGCACTTTCCGCAAAAACGAACCGAGATCAAACCCAAGCCCCCACAAAGCGCAAAAGACCGATTGTATGCCGTCGCCATGTCGCCGGATTCTTCCAAAATCGTCGGTGAGCTGGGTGCCCGACTGATGTGCTTTGTGCAATTTGATATGCACGCGCACAAATCTAATATCGACCGCTACCGGGAAGGCTTCCAGACAGCCCACGGCAAAAGCGCGCCATCACCGCTGTTGCTGGATTTTTGTTACTGCGACGAAGACGCGGGCCTGGCTGAGGAACGGGCGCGTAAATACCTGGCGGCGAATTACCTTTCCATACTCCAGCACTACGAATTTATGGAGGACTACCACAAAGAAATTAAAGGTTACGAAACCTACGAAAAGTCCGCTAACTTCCTTAATTCAATGGGCCTTGAGAAGGCGGTGGATGACTATATCTCCCACCAGGCCTGGGGCACGCCACAGCAGGTGCTCGACAAGCTGGAAGCGCGCCGCAGCGTCATCGGTGACTACGAATGGAATTCCATCGTCAGTTACGGCGGTATGCCCTTTGATCAGGTCGAAGGGAGTATGAGGACAATTGGCAAACATATATTGCCAGAGCTGAGAAGCTGGGGTTAATAGCCTGATTGGCAGCGATTTCATTCGTTGCAGCGCCAGGTAAGCTGGCCCTGGGTGCTTGAGGAGAAATTCTGAATCCGGGGCCAGCTTATCCCTGGCAGCTTATCCGTGGCGTAAAAAGTAATGCAAGGTTTGACGATAGGATTAATTGTTTTCTGTTTTGGCCGTTAACAGATCTTCCGGCCAGATGGGTTCCAGCAGAGCCATTAAATTCTTGCCTTTATTTTTAAAGAGGATAGCTGCTGACTCTTTGACAAGTGTCAGGGAAAACCGTGGCTCGGCCTTTTTTGCGTTATATAAAGCCTGCTGCGCACCCTCGATATCGCCCAGGCCGGCGCGAGCCCAGGCGAGCTGAAGCCAGTTCCAGTAATAGCCGTCATAAGACTTAAGCCCGTTTAGGGCAGCCTGCTCTGCCTCGGCATAACGGCCTAGCTCACAAAGCGTTCCTGTCCGATACGCCTCGAAATGAAAGATCTGGGGTGACTTGGGTGATAACAGCAAAGCTTGTTCGATGTAAGGCAGGCCCCGAGCCGGCTGTTGGTCAAACGTCAGCGCCTGCCCCAGCGCAGCCGATGCCAGCGCGTAGTTAGGCTGTTTACTGATGGCCTTTTCCAGCAGCCGAATAGCTTCCCGTGGTCGGCCCGTGTAGCCATAACAGGAGCCGAGCACAAACAGCGCGAGCGGATCATTAGGTGCAGATTCAAGGGCCTGCTGGCCCAATGTATAGGCCTCGGCGATATCTCTGACCGAGTCTTCACTGTAAAAACCAGCCGCCCGGTAACAGAGCGCGCGAGCCAGTTCAGCTTTGGCTGGAACATAATTAGGATTCAGCGACAGCGCCTCACGCAGTAAAGGTATTTCCTCAGTCAACAATTTTCGATTAAAGCGTGCATAGGATCGGCTGCCGCGCATGACCAGACCCCAGGCATCCAGGTTTTTGGGTGGCGTACTATTAGCGCGGGAAATTTCAGCACTCCAGATTTCATCCCCTAAGGTCACCGCAATGCCGTTAGTTATGTCGTCCTGTAAAGCGAAAATCTCTGCCAATGGACGGTCATACTGCTCTGCCCACAAATGCTGGCCATTGCTGGTGTCAATCAACTGCACGGTGACCCGCAGGCGCTCGCCCATTTTTCGCAGGCTGCCTTCCACAACATAGCGAACGCCCAGCTCCTGGCCCACCTGGCGAATATCAACGGCTTTGCTTTTGTAGGTAAAAGACGAATTGCGAGCAATAACGAAAAAGCGCGGATTGCGTGACAGCAGAGTGATGACATCTTCTGTGATGCCATCAGCAAGATATTCCTGTTCCGGGTCGCCGGAAATATTGTTTAGCGGTAAGACTGCTACCGAAGGTTTACCGCTTATATCAGAAGAAGCTTCACCACTCCTGTTGGAGTCGCCATTACTCAGTGTGAGAATACTGAGCAATAACAGGCCAAAGACTGCCAGGCAAATCAAGCCAATATTTCGCCAGTCTGACAAAAACGCTGGGCGCTTTAGATGACTTAAGCCCTCGCCCGGCATACGCGTCCAGACCAGGCGAGTGACCACTGCAATGCCAGCGATAATGGCAATTAAGGCAGCGATGGCGCTTATGCCTGACTCATGCTCTGCCAACCAGTTAAAAAGATTGGTCACGTTAATCCCTCCAGGCCTGACGCACCAGCTTGACCCATAACTCGGACAGGGCTGGTTTTAGTTTAAATACATGACTAAAAACATCTTCGACCTGTTGGTACGTCCAGGTAGGTTCAAGCTCGTGCACTATCTTCATCTGAGCGTTCACGTCCTCCTCGCGGTCCTGGCCCTGTAATGTTACGGCTAACATAAAGTGGCCCCAGGGGAACCCGGGCGAATGCTTCACGCAATTTCGTGCGGCCTGTTCACCTTCCTTAAGTCTCCCCAGTGACAAATAACCGCAGGCCAAATAGTAATAGGCTAAATTGATGTAGGGATCTTTAGGCGCTCGGGCTATAAACATCTGCAAATGGGCGATGCAATCCTCAGATCTGCCATCGAACATAAGCGCTGCACCATAAACAAATTGCGCGAAACTACTATTGGCATTAATCGCCAGGCTGCGTTCCAGATAGGCAACCCCCTGGTTGGCTTTTCCCGCGAAAGTAGCGGCAAATCCGCAATAACACAGGACGATGGGATCATTCGGCGCCAGACGCAATGCTTTGCTGATCAGCATGAAAGCTTGTTCGGAGTCTTTATCCAGGTCGGCACTTTGTCCGTAAACGATATCCATGCTCACCAGAAAACTAAGCAAGGCCCAGCTAATGGCATAGTCTGGCTCAATTTCGCTGGCTTGCTGGGCCAGCTTCCGCGCCTCGACAATCGCTTTTGTATCCATCTGTAAAAGAACGACTACTTCGGCTTGTACACACAATGCCCAGGCTTCCAGATTTTCAGGTCGTTGCCGTTTAGCACGGTTACTTTCCGCCACACCGAGGTTGGAGCATAGAGCCGTCACCAAATCATCGACCACGGCATCCATGATGTCGAATATCTCGGCAGTGGGGCGATCAATCTTGTCGGCCCAAATATGATTGCCACTGTCGGTGTCGATAAGTTGCACAGTAATGCGCAGCCGGTCATTAATGGGGCGGATGCTGCCCTCCAGCACGTAGCGCACGCCCAGCTCTTTACCCACCGTGCGAATATCCGGTGACTGGCCCTTGTAGGCAAAGGTGGAGTTGCGGGCAGTGACAGACAAGCGACTGTCGAAAGATAAGCCGGTGATAATGTCCTCGGTCATGCCGTCGGCAAAATACTCCTGGCTTTTGTCGTCGGACATATTGACGAAGGGCAGCACCGCGATGGAGGGTTTGTCTGTATCTGAAAGCGGTGATGAATTATCGGCAACACCGTTCTCGGAAGATTGGTTTGCGTCTGATGGTGTGCCAAGCGTTGATGAATTAGTCTTGCCATTTCGCGAAAGTAAACTACGAAGGCCTGCACCCAGTGGCGATAAGGTGACGCCAATAATAACGACCAGCGCGGCAAGCGCGCTGAACCCAGCTTCATGCTCGCTGAGCCAGGTGAAAATTTGATTAATAGTTTCCAATACTAGTGCCTGTTTAGTTTTATTCCGTGGTTAGTAAATCTTCCGGCCAGATGGGTTCGAGCAAAGAGAATATAGTTTTCCCTTTGTTGAGGTCGACCAAAGTGAATACAGCTTTTGCACGTTCGAGGGAGACTTTTGGATCGACCTTTCTGCCGTTATATAAAGCTTGTATGGCTCCCTCCTTGTTGCCTTGCCCGGCGCGCGCCACTGCGAGATGAATCCAGGTGGCGCTGTACCCACCGTAAGACTTTAGCGCATTGTTGGCCGCTTGTTCAGCTTCCGTATGGCGTTTTAGTTCGTTGAGTGCAGCGGCTCGGAAGGTTTCAACAAAATAAAGAGAGGGTGATTTTGGTGATATCAACAAGGCTTGATAAAAATAGGATAGCCCCCTTGTTGGATCTCCATTACGGGTCAACGCAAGACCAAGCATTGTCAAAACGAAAGCATCATTGGGTTGCTTGCTTATAGCTTTTTCCAGCAATCTAATACCTTCCTCTCCGCGGCCTGAAAAGCTGTAGCAGGAACCCAAAGCCAGCAGGGCCATTGGATCATTAGGTGCCGATTGCAGTGCTGCCTCGCCCAGAATGTAGGCTTCGGCAATATCTCGGGCAGGATTGTCACTGTAATTATTAACGGCGCCAATACACAGCATCCTGGCCAGTTCGGATTTGGCCAGCGTGTAATCAGGGTCTAAGTCCAGTGCATCGCGGATTGATGAAATAGCTGCTATAGATGACTCCCTGTTAAAACCTTGCTGCATCCGGTTGGCTCGCATCACCAAACCCCAGGCATCGAGGTTATCGCCTGGCGTGGCATAAGCGCGAGCGATCTCGGCGGTAAAGATTTCATCACCGAGGGCAGCAGCAATGCCATTGGTGATTTCGTCCTGTAGATCGTAAATCTCTGCGAAGGGGCGATCATATTGCTCGGCCCACAGGTGCTGGCCGTTAGTGCTGTCGATTAATTGCACGGTGACTCTTAGCTGTTCGCCGGTTTTGCGCACGCTGCCTTCTACCACATAGCGCACGCCCAGTTCTTCGCCGACCTGGCGGATATCGACAGCCTGGCCTTTGTAGGTAAAAGACGAATTGCGGGCGATAACAAAAAACCGTGGGTTGCGCGATAGCAGAGTAATCACATCTTCAGCGATGGCATCGGCCAGAAAGGCCTGACTTTCGTCGTCCGAAATATAATCGAGGGGTAAGACGGCAACTGAGGGTTTGCCAGTGGTGGCAAGATTATCGATGTTTTGTTCGGAACTGTCGGGGCCAAGCGCAAGAACCGCCATCAGTAATAGTGCAAGCGACGCCAGCGCAATCAAGCCGACATTACGTCAGTCAGATAAAAACGCCGGGCGCTTCACCTGGCTCATTACCTGAGAGGGCATACATGTCCATGCCAGTCGAGCGACAACGGCAATACCGGCAATAATCGCGATCATGGCGGCGATGCCGCTTAAAGCGGATTCGTGTTCGGTGAACCAGTTGAGTAGATCAGCCATGAATAGAATCGTCCTTTATGACTAGTGCGTTTATGAGTAGCGCATTATTTTTCGCCATTGGTAAGCAGGTCTTCTGGCCAGACGGGTTCGAGTTTTGAAAGAGAGTGGCGACCTTGGTCTTTGTAAATGATCGCGTAGGTTGCTTTTGTCGACTTCAGAGAGAAGCCGGGTTCTATTTCTTTGGCTTTATAAAGCGCTTCGTGTGCGCCTTTTACGTCATCCAGGCCTGCCCTCGCAATAGCTAACATTCGCCACAATCCGTACCAGCCGTCATAAGATCTGAGCCCGGCCAGGGCGGTCTGTTCGGCCTCCGTATAGCGTTCTAGTCCAAACAAGGCAATGGCTTGAAACGTCTTGATTATGTACATTTCTGGCGCCCGTGGTGATAGCTCAATTGCCTGCTCCAGTTTGGCCAAAGCCAACGCGGCCTGCCCATTCATGGCCAGTGCGGCACCCATACCCCATAAGGCCATGGCATTATTGGGTTGTTTGGCGAGGGCTTTTTCGAGCAGGCGAATGCCATCGTCCCGACGGCCAGTCACTCCGTAGCAACTACCCACCCTGGTTAGCACCAGGGGATGATCCGGCGCAATACGTAGTGCTTCTGCCCCCAGGGTATAGGCCTTTGTGAGATCCTCCCTGGGATTATCGCTAAACGTCGCAGTTACCCTTAGACAAAGGTTGTGGGATAGTTCAGCCTTTGCCAGGGCGTATTTTGGGTCCAGTATCAGGGCGGCGCGCAGGTCCTCAATAGCGTCGTTATTGGACTTGCGGTTGAAGGTAATAAAACTGCGGTTAGCTCGCATGACCAGACCCCAGGCATCGAGGTTATTGCTTGGCGTGGCGTAGGCGCGGGCGATTTCGGCGGTGAAGATTTGGTCGCCCAGGGCGGTAGCGATACCGTTGGTGATTTCATCCTGCAGGGCGAAAAGGTCGGTATAGGCGCGATCATATTTTTCCGCCCACAGGTGCAGGCCATTACTGGTGTCGATGAGCTGCACATTGACGCGCAGGCGCTCGCCGACTTTACGCAAACTGCCTTCGACTACATAGCGCACGCCCAGCTCTTCGCCGACCTGACGGATATCGACGGCCTGGCCTTTGTAGGTAAATGAGGAGTTGCGCGCCACTACAAAAAAGCGCGGATTACTGGACAGTAAGGTAATCACGTCTTCGGCGATGCCATCGGCCAGATAGGTTTGCTCGGGGTCGTCGGAGATATTGTTGAGCGGCAATACCGCCACCGAGGGTTTGCCCATCGCTGCAAGATTGTCGCCGCCGCTTTGTTCAGCGCTATCGGGGCTAAGGGCGAAAATGACCACCAGTGACAGTCCGGCAAGTGCGAGGCTAATCAAGGCAATGTTGCGCCAGTCCGATAAAAACGCCGGGCGTTTTACCTTGTCCATTACATGGGACGGCATGCGTGTCCAGATCAGACGAGTGACCACCGCCACCCCGGCGCTAATGGCGATTAGCGCGGCAATTGCGCTGAGTGCGGATTCGTGTGCGGCTAGCCAACTGAGCAATGCGGACAATGTGAGCGCTCCCTGTTCGTACTTATTATCTTTCGCTGGATGGTCAGGCGATTGTTATAGGCAGGGAGTTTAGCCGACTGGTGGGTGCTTTTATATGGTAGGAAGGAGTGTAGGGGTAGCGGGGTATGCGGGCGGTGGGGTGTATCAGCGACAGGGTATGTAGGCGGCGGGTATACAGGAGACAGGGGCGCTGCCTAAGGATGGAGCCGGGAAGTCTCGATAAATAAAGCGGGCTTAGCCCGCAATCTGGCTTTAAGGAATAAACACGTGTTTGATGTGGGTAAAAATATCTGTGGATTGAGTTTACAAAACGAGGGCCGAAGCCGAGCGATAGCTAAGCTCGGATACGACCAAAGCTTTGTTTAGTGATCATGGCCACAACTAGTGATCATGTCCACAACCGCCCTGGCCATGGACATGACCGTGGATGAGTTCTTGTTCGGTGGCTTCACGCACGGCTTCGACGCTGATGTCAAAGTGCAGGGTTTGACCTGCCAGGGGATGATTACCATCGACGGTGACCTCTTCTTCACCGACGTCTTTCACGGCAAATGAAAGGGGGCCGCGTTCCGTTTTGGTGTTAAAGCGCATGCCGACTTCGACATCCTGGTCGGCGAATACGGATCGGGGTACGGTCTGCACCATCTCTGCAATAAATTCACCGTAAGCCTCAGCGGGTTCAACTGTAGCCTGGATTTTATCGCCAGCCTTTTTACCCAGCAGCGCTTGTTCGAGCCCGCGAATAATATTGCCAGCGCCATGGAGGTAGACCATGGGGTCTGCGCCGCTGGTGGAATCGAGTTCAGCGCCCTCATCGTCTTTTAGTGTGTAGTGAATGGCGACAACGGATTTAAGCTGGATAGTCATAAGTAAGCTACTTTGGGAGTGAAATGTAATTATGAGGCAGGGCTGCCCAGGTCTCAACTGGATGCTTACCGGCGAGCCTCAAAAATATTTGCGACGATTAGGGTTTGCGAAAAGGATCAAGATCTAGTCATACTAGAAGCGCATAAAACACGTATGATTTTTTGTAATCTAGTTTACAGATAACAACAGGAGAGTTAGAAATATGACAACAGTAAACACCGTCACCGGGCCGGTAGATTCAAGCGAATTAGGCCGCACATTAATTCACGAGCACCTTTACATTACCTTTGAAGGTGCCGACTACGACATCATCATGCCCTTTGATAAAGAGGCCTTTGTTCGCGATGCGGTCAATCGCCTCAAGGCCTTGAAAGAGCATGGCGTTAAGACTTTTGTTGATCCCTGCCCTATCGATCTGGGTCGCGATGTCAGCCTGATGCGAGAAGTCTCTGAAAAGGCCGAGATGAATATCGTCTGCGCCACGGGCTTCTATTGGGAAAAATACGGGCTGCCGCTTTACTGGCGCTATAAAACCGTCGAGCAGATTGCTGAGCTGTATATCTACGAGATTGAAAAAGGCATCGAAAACACCGGTATTAAAGCGGGTGTTATCAAGGTGGCCACGGGCGAGCCAAACATCAGTGAGCTGGAAGCCAAGTTTGCCCAGGCGGCTGGCATGGCCTCTAAAGCGACGGGCGTGCCCATTGTTACTCACACCGAACTCGGTTGCTGTGGCCCGGATCAACAGAAGATTTTCGCTGACGCCGGGGCGGATAAGCATCGCTGCATGATTGGTCATTCCTGTGGTAATCCCGATCCCGCCTACCATAAGCAGATTGTCAACAACGGCACCTACATCGGTTTTGACCGCATCGGTTATGAAACTATGCAGCCCGATGAATTGCGTGCCGACAATGTGGTGAAGCTGCTCGACGGCGGCCATCGAGATCAGTTGATGATGGCTCAGGATCGCTTCTGCCATCTGCGCGGTATGCACATCCT
>JAHRWI010000012.1 GCA_019090225.1 Porticoccaceae bacterium | reverse complement strand
GCGTTAAGGTTCCAGTTTGCGAATTACTGCCCCGGTAATTTGACAGGTCTCGGTTCAGCATCGTCCCTTAAATCCAAAGTGGCACAGCTACCACCAGGCTTAGCCACATAACCGACCCGTTGGTGTTCCGGTTTATGCTTAATGTCGTAGGCGATAATCGCCTGCATACACAGGGCGTTTTGTTCTTTGCTTAAGACCGTGCCATTTTTCCACTTGCCTAGCTCTACAGCCTGCTTGAGGTTTTGGTAAATATCAGGATCGATCATTGCTATAAGTTCTTTAATATTCATACCAGATTTTTCACTTAAGCCCTTCAGTCTCACGCCGCCCAGCAAAGGCACCAAACACCATGCCAATCAACAAACCACTCACATGGGCCCCATTGGCAACGCTTCCCTGGAGCAGCAAATCTAAAATACCGAGCAAACAGATAACTAGCCAGGCTATCATCAAAGGAAAGATAGCCGGTGGTAATGCCAATAAAGGATCGGGACTTCGTTTATTACGAACCCAGATATAACCCAACAAGCCATATACCACCCCGGAAAATCCACCAAATAATGCTGGGCCACTCCACAGATATTGACCAACATTGGAGCCAATGGCCAACCCTGACAAAAGAATTAAATATGCCCCGCTGCCGGTTAATAATTCAATTCTTTTCCCAAACTCCCACAGCCATAGGCCATTAAAAACAATGTGAAAAAGACCAAAATGCAAAAAGGCCGGGGTGACTAGGCGCCACCACTGATTTTGTTCAAAGACTTCGAATATAGGTTCAAATTGGATTTCACGTTCGTCGATGATAATGAAGTCCTGAAAAGTAAATATCGACATCAAATTTGGTAAAAATATCACCAATAATGTCCCAAGAATACACAGTAAAAGTGCTAACAAGGTTATCGGTAGACGTATCATATAGGTTCGTAGAACCAATTGTTTTGATGGCCTCGTCGCTGCCTCCTGAGCGCTGAGAGTCGTCATTCGTCGCACCTGACTAATAATCTCAAGTACAACTGGTGTATCGACAGCATCCTTAACCCACAGGCGCGTCTCACCATTTTCTCGAATAACTTTATGTACGATATGTTGTCGATTAAGGTTAATCACCAGAGCGTCCAGGTCGACATTGGGGGCTAGACCTTCTATTTCACTCCACCCGTCATTCATAGAAATATTTAGCTGCTCGTGTCATTGCGGAGTGAGTCTAGTCTTTTCCCCCAGCCTAGTTTATTACGGCATGTTTGGTAAAAGTTATGGTCGACAGGGTGTATTAGGCGCAGGGGTTGTGCTTTACGCCTAATCTTAATCACATCGCCCGGTTCTGTCGTGACGTCCGCCTGACCGTCACAACTGACCTGAGGATGAAGTTCATTACGTGTGCCCACCAATACTTCAAGCTGACTTTCACCGCTGACCACAATCGGTCGACTAGCCAGGGTGTGGGCATTCATGGGCACTAGCACCATTGCGTTTAGCTCCGGGGTCATAATCGGACCACCGGCAGATAATGCGTAGGCGGTAGAACCGGTCGGGGTGGACACAATTAAACCGTCGGAGCGTTGGCTATAGACGAATTGGCCATCGATATAAAGCTCCAGCTCCATCATCCGAACGGATTTGCCAGGATGTAAAACAAGATCATTTAATGCGAGGCCATTGGCGATGGTTTTGCCGTTTCGCTCCACTTCCATCTCAAGTAAAAATCGATCTGTGGTGCGAAATTCTCCAGCCAGCACCTGGCCAATACTCTCCTCCATATCATCGGGGTGGATATCAGTCAGAAAACCGAGTCGCCCACGATTCAGACCAAGCAAGGGCACATTCAGATCGACCAGAGCGCGAGCTGCGCCCAACATGCTGCCGTCACCGCCGACGACGATAACCAAATCAACCACTCCTTCGAGGGAGCTACGGCTAATGGTTTTAATGCTTGGATCATCAAGGGATTCGGCGGTCAGGGCTTCAGCAAATACTGTGCGACCATCAGCCTTGAGAAAGTCGACCAATCGACGCAGGCTTTCTACCACCGCTGGCTGACGCAGTCTTGCAACCACAGCTATATTTTGGAACCGACTCATGGACTATTCTCAATCAATGTCTATCAGCCAGAATTATACACTGCTGGACAGACATGCTTATAAAACCGATGTCCGCTAATCAGTTTATAAACCAGAGGATTTCAAACAGAAAGCAATGCGAGGGGTGCCAATTTAAAGCTATAAGCAGAGGAAATGTAAAGATGGGACTAACCACCCTCTGAGGTGGTTAGTCGAGAGCTTTGAGCAGACTACTTAAGCATTATCACGTTGCTGTTTTTACGCAGAGTCGCCTCGCCAATACCCTTTACATTTAATAGCTGTTTTTTATCGGTAAAGGGTCCGTTTTGATCCCTATATTCGACAATCGCCTCAGCTTTCTTAATGCCGACGCCAAGCAGCGCCTCAGCCAGGTCATTAACCGATGCACTGTTAATGTTGACTGTGACCGAGACAATTACCGAAACATCATCGGCTTTAGTTTGCTCCGCGTGAAGGCGGCTCGCCGGACTGCCCACCAATATCAGGCCTAGAATAAACACGCTGAAAAGTTGGGCTATCTTTAGAGGTAAAGGCTGCATTACTGATTTTTTTACTAGAGATTTATTCATTTCCTATTCCTTGTGCATCATGCACTTCCATTAAAATCGAGACACGAGAAACCGTTCCCGTTAACTATCTTCGCCAATTTCCTTTTTTATAGCAAGCAGGGCATCAATAGGATTCGACGCCCCCGTCACGGGTCGACCTATCACCAGATAACTACTGCCCTGAGAAAGTGCCTGTTTTGGCGTCAGTGTTCTAGCCTGGTCATCCTTGGTGGCGTAATCGTTCGGTCGAATGCCTGGCGTCACCCTCAAAAAGTCGTCGCCAAACTGATCTTTAATCACACCAGCTTCTCGCCCGGAACACACGATGCCATCTAAACCGGCTTCTTTTGCGAGCCTTGCCAGCAGTAATGCTTGCTCTCCTGGTTCTCTATCAAGGCCTATCTCTAACAAATCATTGTGATTCAAGCTGGTCAGTACCGTGACACCCGTCAGCAAGGTCCCGCCACCGTGGTCATCTAAAGCTCGCCGCGCGGCCTGCAACATTTTTGACCCGCCGAAGCAGTGGACATTGACCATCCAGACACCCAGGTCGGCACAGGCCAATACCGCAGCAGCTACGGTATTGGGGATATCATGGAATTTAAGATCGAGAAATACTTCGTAACCACGATCGACCAGACGCTTAATCAATTCTGGGCCGGTTCGAGTAAATAGCTCCTTACCGACTTTTAACTTACATTTATCGGGGCTAAGCTGGTCGACGAAATCAAGGGCTGATCGCTGATCAGCATAATCAAGGGCTACGATAATGCGGGTGCTTGGCTTTCTCGACATATCCCTACCGAAGTACAGAGCGACTACAATATTCTATTAAATAAAAACAATATCTACTAATTATTCTGTGGTGGGTTGCGCCCGCGCCGCACTCAGTTCAGCGTCCATCTTTTGCAGTCGCTTTATAGTCGCTCGAGAGCGTCTTTGCAGAGCAAATATCGTTGGGTAACACAGACACACTCCAGCAGCTACACCGGTCAAAAAAAACACTAACACCCATAAGCCAATAGGTAATTCAAGCAAAGGGAAGCCTAACAGGACAATACCTATCTCCAGTGCATTGTCCTGCACCACCCAGATACCTATAAAAACAGCTATCAAAGCGGCTATTACCAGTCCGATCAATTTTATCTTTTTCATATTTTCAAAAAAAACGGCAAAGCCTTCGCTTTACCGTTTTCTCCCGTTCATTATGTGCAAGATAAGTCTAAGATTCATGCATACCGTTGTTAACCCGGTCTCGCAATTCTTTCCCAGGCTTAAAATAAGGCACGTATTTTCCAGGCAGTTCAACTTTTTCGCCGGTCTTGGGATTACGTCCCTGTCGTGGCTCTCGAAAATGCAAACTAAAGCTACCAAAGCCTCTTATCTCGATACGGCCATTATTAACTAAGGCCTGAGCTAGATATTCTAGAATCACCTTGACAGCTAGCTCAACATCCTTGGAGGGTAGTTGATCTTGTTGCTTCGCAATTTTTTCTATCAGTTCAGACTTAGTCATATTTTGGCTATCGATTAATTGTCAGGCTTTTATAACTCGGGATGACTCCCTATTTGTCGCTATTTCCCATTTGCGCCTTAATAAGATCACCAATGGTAGTCGGTGCAGCAGTGGCTGTTTCTTTACCCTGGTGCTCCTTAATCGCCTCCCGTTCTTCAGCCATATCTTTGGCTTTAGTCGACAGACTTACCACACGGCTTTTCCGGTCCATGCCGATAACCCGTGCTTCGACTTCGTCACCTTCTTTAAAGACGGTACGTGCATCTTCGACACGATCCTGGGAAATCTCGGAAGCCTTCATATGGCCTTCGACGCCTTCACCCAAATCAACAACAACAGACTTGGCATCAACAGATGTTACCGTGCCTTTAATCAGGCCACCTTTTTCGTTGGCTGCCAGAAAGTTGGAGAAGGGATCATCGGCCATTTGCTTGATACCCAGAGAAATTCTCTCACGCTCGGGATCAATAGCCAGGATCATTGTCTCAATTTCATCACCTTTATTGAAGTTGCGGACAGCTTCTTCGCCGCTATCATTCCAGGAAATATCGGACATATGAACCAGCCCATCGATGGCGCCGTCAAGACCAACAAATAGACCAAAGTCAGTTATGGATTTGATCGTACCCTTGATTCGGTCACCTTTGCTGTGCTTGGTACCGAATTCATCCCATGGGTTCATGAAACACTGCTTCATGCCCAGAGAAATACGCCGACGCTCTTGGTCGATATCGAGAATCATGACCTCGACCTGATCACCGACCTGGACAATTTTTGAGGGGTGAACGTTTTTGTTTGTCCAGTCCATCTCGGAAACGTGAACCAAACCCTCTACACCATCTTCCAGCTCAGCAAAACAACCATAATCAGTCAGGTTGGTAACCGTCGCCATAACTTTCATATCTTCTGGGTAGCGGCCTTTAATATCAGCCCATGGATCATCACCCATTTGCTTCATACCCAGGGATACGCGGTTTCTTTCACGATCGTATTTGAGTACTTTGACATCGATTTCGTCGCCGACATTAACCACCTCGGAAGGATGTTTAATACGCTTCCAGGACATGTCGGTAATATGCAGCAGACCATCGATACCGCCCAGATCAACAAACGCACCGTAATCAGTAAGATTTTTAACAATACCCTTGAGCGATATACCTTCCTCGAGAGTGCTGAGTAGTTGTTCGCGCTCAGCAGAATTAACCGCTTCCATGACAGCGCGCCGAGATACCACTACGTTATTGCGTTTCTGATCCAGTTTGATGACTTTGAATTCAAGGGGCGTACCTTCAAGGTGAGTGGTTTCCCGCATAGGCCGGATGTCCACCAGCGAACCAGGCAAGAATGCACGCAGTCCGTTTACATCGACAGTAAAGCCGCCTTTGACCTTACCGCTGATAATTCCGGTAACGACTTCGTCGGCAGTTTGTGCCGCTTCGAGCTCAAGCCATGATTCTGCTCGGCGAGCTTTTTCGCGGGACAGGCGAGTGGCACCAAAACCGTCTTCAACGGTTTCGAGTGAGACCTGGACTTCGTCACCAATGGCCGTCGAAAATTCTCCGTTCTCGTCGAAGAATTCACTAAGCGCAATTACGCCTTCTGACTTCAGGCCGGCATGAACTGTTACCCAGTCCTTGTCGATATCGATCACTACGCCTGTGACGATGGATCCTGGTGCCATTTCTACAGACTTCAGGCTTTCTTCAAATAGTTCCGCAAAGCTTTCGCTCATCCGGTTTATACCTCATTAATCAATAAGAGCTTTAAGGCTCATCACCGGGGCACCAGCACCTCGGGGTATTTAAGTTACGAAACTGGTAAGTGCAATTCTGGTTGTTCACCTACCGTTTCAATGGTGTTTGCGCTTTAATCATGCCGGCGCTTCAATGCTATTTGGCCTGACGCTAGAGACTCAATTTATCTCTTATCAACGTCCTTGCCTGAGCGAAGACTTCAGATATCGATAATTCTGTACTGTCGAGGGTGAGGGCATCATCCGCCGACCGTAATGGTGACACTAAACGACGCTCGTCCCGCTCATCCCGCTGTCTTACCTTATTCGCGAGGGCGGCAAGGCTATCATTTTCTTCCTTACCAATCAACTGCTTATGTCGCCTTTTGGCCCTTTCCCCTGGACTCGCGGTAAGGAATATTTTAACCTCGGCATTGGCGAACACCACTGTCCCCATGTCCCGTCCATCCGCCACCAGACCTGGTGCCTGAGCAAAAGCCTGCTGTCGCTGTAAAAGCGCCTGGCGGACTTCCGGTATCGCGGCAACAATTGAAGCGTCTTTACCGATCTCTTCACTGCGAACCAGCGACGACACGTCTTCGCTCTCGAGCACGACTGTCGGCCTTCCACCCTCCGGGTCCATTTCGAAGGTGATATCCATATGACCAGCAAGCACCGTCAAGCCCTCTACGTTATCGAGGCTGACCTTATGTCGCTTTGCAGCTAAAGCCAGCAGACGATACAGAGCACCGCTATCGAGATAATGAAAACCCAAATCTGTCGCTAGCATTTGGCTAAGCGTGCCTTTGCCAGCGCCGCCGGGGCCATCAACGGTAATGACGGGTACTTTGTCAGACATCAGACCTTTTTCTCCGTCACTTTGAGACCGAGAGTATTTGCTAAATCGACAAAACTCGGAAAGGATGTCGCAACATTACTGCAATCCCGAATCACCACTGGCTCGCTCGAACACAAACCGGCGACGGTAAAAGCCATGGCTATGCGG
>JAHRWI010000226.1 GCA_019090225.1 Porticoccaceae bacterium | reverse complement strand
TTCTAACTATGTCAATCGTAGCCCTGATTTCATCACTAGTCATTTTGGCAAGGGCTTCGCCTCTGATATTTTTGACGCGGGGGTGGGCTCTGGGCAATGGTATGGGCCAGTTAAATCCAGTCATGGTTATCACCTTGTGCTAATCAGGGAAAAGACAAAGGGACATTATCCATCACTTGATGATATCTACGATAAAGTACGGGAGGATGTTGCCCGGGACAGTCGACACAAGAGCGTGGAAAAAGCGATCCTAAAAATTGTTGATAAATATTATGTCGAGATAAGGGAGTAATGATCGGATGCGGTTTATGGATTACTGCTTAAGACTTGCGACTTTAACTATTTTTATATTATCAGTTTATCTGTCTGTTGTTTCGAGTGTTCATGCTCATGAGAGCCGTCCTCTGTTTCTAGAGGTTACGGATAAAGGAACTGGCAGTTACCACACGTTACTGAAAATTCCGCCAGGTCTTGATGGGAATAATCATCCAGAAATTATTTTCCAACAATGCCAAAAAGAAAAAGAAAAACTCCAGTTCACAAGGACTGATAGCATCGTATATATGCAATCGCTTCAGTGCCTTGAAGGGTTGACAACCTTAGAAATAAACTACCCGAATTACCAGTCACCGCTTTCTACCCTGGTTAGAATTAAGCGTATTTCCGGGGAAATACAAACTAAATTACTCAATCCCGGCGAAAGCACTTGGGAAATACCCCGAGGAGAAACACCCTTTGCGATATTTCTCAGTTACTGTCAAATGGGCATTTTTCACATCTGGGAAGGTGTGGATCACCTGCTATTTTTAGTTTGCCTGGTGTTTATTGCTGGCGCTGGTAAAAGAATATTTATAACAATCACTGGTTTTACGATTGCCCACTCCCTGACCTTGACCCTATCTGCATTGCAATGGGTGAAGCTAAGTGTCGGGCCCGTGGAAGCGGTGATAGCGCTGAGCGTGGTGTTTCTGGCCAGAGAAATTGCCCGGTCACGAGCAGAATCTCTCACCTGGAGTTATCCCATTCTAGTGTCGTCGTCTTTTGGTCTGTTACATGGCTTTGGTTTTGCATCGGTACTAAATGAAATAGGATTGCCTCAGACGGAACTCCTTAATGGACTCTTGTCATTTAACCTGGGAGTCGAGCTGGGTCAATTGGTCTTTATCGGGGTGATGCTCGCTTTATACCGAGTTGTGACTAACCTTGGTTACGTTCAGATATTTCGAAAGTTAGAAAGGCCTGTGATCTATGGTGTGGGCATTACTGCTTCCTACTGGCTATTTGAACGCAGTGCCAGGTTTATGGCCTTGAGTTAGATTTCGGGTGTGAGGGTTAGGACTTTCTACAAAGCCGAGGTGTGACTCACTAACACACTGGGTGAGGTTGAAAAATTTAAATGTTTCTATTTAGAACAGAGTCTTTAACTAGCTCAATCTGACAAATAAGCAAGTGGCGTGGCTGAAACCTGGGGTGCCAGCCTGTTTATCTAAAGTGCGGCTTTAGCCAATACGGCTCTGGCGACCCCAGAGCCGTTTGCGCGACCAAGTTTTTTGGTGATGAAGTCACCTGCCGTAATTAGCTTATCTAGATCAATACCATGCTCAATGCCTAAGCCGTTGAGCATATAGACGATGTTTTCGGTGGCGACATTCCCCGTTGCACCGGGTGCATAGGGGCAGCCTCCGAGACCTGCGACGGAGCTGTCGACCACGGTAATACCCATCTCAAGGGCTGCATAGATATTGGCCAGGGCCTGGCCGTAAGTGTCGTGCAGATGCATGGCGATTTTGTTGATGGGGATTTCTGTCGCTACGGCATCGACGATATTTTTGATGTGGCCCGGCGTGGCGACACCGATGGAGTCGCCCAGTGAGACTTCATAACAACCCATATCAAGCAGGGCTTTAGCCAGTGGCGCGATATCAGTGGCGGGCACTTCACCCTGGTAGGGGCAACCCGCAGCCACAGAGATATAACCGCGCACTTGTATGCCTTCTGCCAGCGCAGCTTCTGTTAAGAGTGCAGAGCGCTCGATACCTTCGGCGATGGAGCAGTTGGTGTTTTTCTGGCTGAAGTCTTCGGAGGCGGCGATAAACACTGCAACTTCAGAGACCTCGGCAGATATGGCTCGTTCCAGACCACGCATATTCGGAGTCAGGGCCGAGTAAACCACACCTTTCTTACGCTTGATCGTGCCGAATACGGCCTCACTACCGGCCATTTGCGGTACCCATTTGGGGCTGACGAAACTACCGCTTTCGATGGTCTGGATGCCCACATCAGCTAATTGTTCAATCAGCGCAACTTTGGTCTCGGTATCAACCAGAGCAGTTTCATTTTGCAGGCCATCGCGGGGGCCAACTTCAAAGATCTTAACGTGCTGGGGTAGGCTCATGGGTTTATCTTCAAGGTTATAGGTCTGAGATTATGAGTCTAAGATTATAGCTCTAAGGTTATAGGTTTGAAGTTCATCATTATTCACTATCTGCGGCTTCAAAATTAACCAGTTCAGCACCACCATCAACCAGGTCGCCAGGCTGGAAGTAAAACTCCACCACGGTGCCATCGGCAGGGGCGCGGATGGTGTGTTCCATTTTCATGGCTTCCATAATGACGATAGCCTGGTCTTTTTTGACAGGGCTACCTGCTTCCACCGGCAGCGCCACGATGGTGCCGGTCATGGGTGCAGTAAAACCCGCCGCACCGCCATCATCGAGATCGCCATAGTCGGGTTCAATCAGACTAAATTGCAAGGCCGCATCCTGGGTGAAGAGGCTGTAAATACCATCATGGGCAACGACGCTGGCGTGGACGCGGTGACCGTCTACATCGGCATGGAGATCATTGCCATCGAGTGTGCCGCTCAGTTGAATGCTACGCTGTGTGTCAGTACCGGAGCTGGTCAAGGTAAGGCGATTGGCAGTGCCCTCCTCAACAAAAGCGGTAATTTCATGGCCATTAATAAGCAGGGGAAAGTCGTGAATATTAGCCCCGCAGGATCGCCAGCCGTTGTTATTGTGCCAGGGCGAGTAGGGATCGGTACTTCGAGAGGCGAGAGCAAGGCTGTCCTGCTTACGTTTAAGAATTAGATAGAGCGCAGCCAGTGGTAAATAGCGCTCAATCTCTGCTTCGTTCTTATGAAAAATTAACTCTTTATGTTTGTCGATAAAGCCAGTGTCGAGATCAGCTTTACGGAAAGGCTCGGTGGTGGCCAGGTTATAGAGAAATTCGACATTGGTGGTCATGCCGCTAATGCGATATTCGCTCAGGGCCTGGGCCAGGCGAGCTAGGGCACGGTCGCGATTTTCATCCCAGACGATGAGCTTGGCGATCATGGGGTCGTAATAAATACTCACCTCGTCACCTTGCAATACGCCGGTATCGACCCGCACATGGGTGTTTTCTTCCGGAGCTTGAAGATAAGACAGCGTGCCCGTGACCGGCAGAAAATCATTGTCTGGATCTTCGGCATAGATACGGGCTTCAAAGGCGTGGCCATTGATTTTCAGTTCGTCCTGACGTAGTGGCAGATTTTGCCCAGCGGCGACGCGCAGTTGCCACTCCACTAAATCCTGCCCGGTGATCATTTCGGTAACGGGGTGCTCGACCTGTAGGCGGGTGTTCATCTCCATAAAATAAAAGGTGTCGTCTTTGTCGAGCAGAAATTCGACTGTGCCTGCGCCTTCGTAGTTAATGGCACTAGCGGCGAGGAGGGCGGCATCACCCATAGCGCTACGCACGGTGTCATTCACACCGGGGGCTGGGGCTTCTTCAATTACCTTTTGGTGGCGGCGTTGCACGGAGCAGTCCCGTTCAAATAGATAAACGCCGTTACCGGCCTGGTCGCAAAACACCTGGATTTCGACATGGCGGGGTTGGGTCAGGTATTTCTCGACCAACATACGGTCATCGCCAAAGCTGGACAGGGATTCTCGTTTGGCGGCTTCCAGGGCTTCGTCAAATTCCTCGTTGCTCCAGACCTGGCGCATACCTTTACCTCCACCACCAGCCGTGGCTTTGAGTAATACGGGGTAACCCATAGCATCAGCGTGCTGTTTTAAAATGGCTGGGCTTTGATCATCGCCGTGATAACCGGGTACCAGGGGCACACCGGCTTTTTCCATAATAGTTTTAGCCGCAGATTTGGAACCCATGGCTTCAATAGCGCCTACGGGCGGCCCGATAAAAACAATGTTATTGGCTTTACAGGCTGCGCTAAAAGCTGCGTTTTCTGACAAAAAACCATAACCGGGATGGACGGCTTGCGCGCCGGTTTTTTTGGCGGCCTCTAAGACGCGATCCGACAGCAGGTAGGATTCTTTCGACGGCGCGGCACCGATATGCACGGCTTCATCGGCCATAGTGACGTGGAGTGCGTTGGCATCGGCGTCGGAATACACCGCAACCGTGCGAATGCCCAGCTTGCGCGCAGTACGAATTACTCGGCAGGCGATTTCGCCGCGGTTAGCAATAAGAATTTTATCGAACATAGTGTGTTTCCTGATATGAGCTGGCTAGATTAGGTTTCCAGTCGCTCACAAATTACATTCTGAAGACGCCGAATTTGGTCTCTTCGATTTCTTTGTTCAGGCTGGCTGAAATACACAGGCCAAGCACCGTGCGGGTATCCGCCGGGTCGATAATGCCGTCGTCCCACAGCCGCGCAGAGGCGTAGTAGGGGTGGCCCTGTTTCTCATAGAGGTCGATGGTCGGTTGTTTGAATTCAGCTTCCTCTTCAGCGCTCCAGGTTTCACCTTTGCCTTCTATCTGGCCCCGCTTAACCGTGGCCAGTACGCCAGCGGCCTGTTCACCGCCCATCACCGAGATACGGGCATTGGGCCACATAAACAAAAACCGTGGGTCGTAGGATCGACCGCACATGCCGTAATTTCCGGCGCCAAAAGAGCCGCCGATAATAATGGTGAATTTGGGTACTTTGGCGCAGGCCACTGCGGTCACCAGTTTTGCACCGTGCTTGGCGATGCCACCAGATTCATATTGTTTACCGACCATAAAGCCGGTGATGTTCTGTAAAAATATCAGGGGGATTTTCCGCTGGGCACACAGCTCTATAAAGTGCGCACCTTTTTGTGCTGACTCGCCAAACAAGATGCCGTTGTTGCCGAGGATGCCGACGGGATAACCGTGAATACGTGCAAAGCCGCAGACTAACGTGGTCCCGAAGAGGGCTTTGAATTCGTCGAATTCGGAGCCATCGACGACGCGGGCAATTACCTCGCGGACATCGTAGGGTTGTTTGGTGTCTTTGGGCACTACGCCGTATATTTCTTTGGCATCGTAAAGCGGCTCGACGCTTTCCTTGATATCGAGCTGAATGGGTTTGACGCGATTCAGTCTTGCGATGGATTGTCGGGCTAGCTTCAGAGCATGGTGATCGTTCTGTGCGTAATGGTCGGTCACACCGGATGTGCGACAGTGAACATCGGCACCACCCAGCTCTTCGGCGCTAACAATTTCACCGGTCGCGGCTTTTACCAGGGGTGGGCCGCCGAGAAAAATGGTGCCTTGCTCCTTGACGATGATCGCTTGATCACACATGGCGGGTACATAGGCCCCGC
>JAHRWI010000225.1 GCA_019090225.1 Porticoccaceae bacterium | reverse complement strand
GCGTCGGCGCAGTGGGCGTTGACCATGTATTCAACGGAGTCGGCAATAATGTCTCGCGAGGGCAGGGAGTAGAGCATGCCGTCGTGACCCATGGCGATGCCATCATCGACGGCGATGGTGTTGAATTCTTTACCGACACCACCGGCTTTTTCAATCTCGCCAATTACCAGTTGGCCCATGTCTTTCAAATGCACATGGCCCGGCACAAACTGGGTGAAGGAGTTGGCAACGGCGATAATAGGCTTGTCAAAGTCGTCATCTTTCATGCCGGTGGCGCGCCATAGTGAGCGAGCGCCCGCCATGTTACGGCCTTTGGTGGTGGTGTGGGATCGGTAGGTTGGCATGTCTTTAGCCCTTGTGTCGTCAGGTTATTTGTTTTTTGTCAACGCTGCATCGCAGAAGACGAGGCAGCGCACGGTTAAAAAAGACGCCTAGAATACCAGACCTGTAAGCGATGCTGAAACAGCGTCTGCCTATCATTAACTATCGTTGCCTATTCTCTGGCTGGGTATCAATCGCCGGTCTTTGCTGGATTCACTAGACTTGGGTAAGATGGCAGAATATTAAAATTAATGCATATAGGGAGGTCCTGTTATGGGATTATATGACAAGTATTTTTTAGCGCCCTTTATTAACTGCGCCTGTGGCACCAAACCAATTCTTTATCAGCGTAAAAAGGTCGTACCTCAATGTGAGGGTCGAGTCCTGGAAGTGGGTATGGGTTCGGCCCTTAACCTGCCCTACTACGACCGTGACAAGGTGGAGTTTATCTGGGGCCTGGAGCCATCGGAGGCGATGCGGGATAAAGCTGCGCCCAATATTGAAAAGTCGGATCTCGATGTGAAACTAATTGATTTGCCCGGAGAAGAAATACCGCTGGAAGACGACAGTGTTGATACGGTGCTGCTGACTTACACGCTTTGCACGATCCCAGATTGGCATACGGCGTTAGAGCAAATGCGCCGGGTGCTAAAACCAGGTGGCAAACTGATATTTACCGAGCATGGTGAGGCCCCGGATGCAGGCGTGCTCAAGTGGCAAAAGCGTATCAACCCCCTGTGGAAGAAATTTGCCGGCGGTTGCAATCTGCACCGACCGATACCGAAACTATTGACGGAAACCGGTTTTGATCTGAAAGATCTGGATGCCATGTATCTGCCATCAACCCCGAAATTATTTGCCTACAATTATTGGGGTGTAGCGGAAATTGCTTAGTTCCTCTGCTTGCCCTCCCGGTTTAGCTGTTTTGCTGAATCGGTATAGGGGCTGAGTTCAGGATTCAGGATTCAGGATTCAGGCCTTGAATATTAATTAGCGCTAGCTAATAGCAATCTCTTGATTCATCTTCTATTATCGACGTCCCAAAAAACAAGAGATACAGGAGAATCACCATGGCCTGCACAGTATTACTGGAACTAACCGTCAAGCCCGAATGCGTAGACGACACTATTGCGGGTTTAGGCGGAATGTTGCCTGAAACCCGTCAATATGATGGTTGTATCGAGGTTTATGCCCATCAGGATCAGGATAACCCCAACACCATCCTCGCTGTTGAGCAGTGGGAAACCCGTCAGCACTACGAGAAATACCTGGCGTGGCGCCAGGAGAGTGGCGCGCTTGACGCTTTGGGAGCCTGGCTATCTGCCCCTCCCTCGATCAGATATTTTGACAAAAAAGCCTGATTTAAGCGTATAAGTTTCAGCACGTAAGTTTAGACATTTAGCTGTTACTGGCTAAGACGGAAATAAAAAATGGCGAACACAATGTTCGCCATTTTTTATTGGTCTTTTGTTTTTGCCTTACTATTTTTGATTCTTCGTGATTTTGCTTGCCGGGCATTCTTATCCGGCAGTGCATCCCACCATGTTAAAGTTTCTTAAGCAGTATTTTTGAATTCCTCTGCCAATTGTAAAGCGCGGCTTTTTCAGCAGGCAGCTCTTCGAGTGGTGACTCATTAAAGCCCTGCTCCTGAAACCAGTGAGCTGCCTGTGTGGTCAATACAAACATTTGGTTCAAGCCCAGTTCATCTTTCGCCTTTTGTTCCAGCGTTTCGAGCAATCGTGCCGCAAGTCCGCGTTTGTGGAAATCTGGGTGGGTGACCACGCAGGCTAGCTCCCCGGATTTTGTGCCGACAAAGGGATAAAGTGCAGCGCAAGCAATAATCATTCCCTCTGGATGAGCGACGACATAAAATCGTGAAATTTCAGTTTCAAGCAATTCACGTGAGCGTTTCATCAGCGCACCGGATTCTTCCAGCGGCGTAATCAGTTCCAGAACTCCGCCGACATCATCAATCGTCGCCTGGCGAATGGTTTCACCGCCGTGATGAGACAGCAATGTGCCGGAACCTTCGCGAGTGAATAACTCCTGCAATAAGGCACCATCTTCGGCATAACTTATAAGGTGGCTACGCGGCACGTCGTTAAGGCAGGCGTCGAAGCCTGCGCGAAGGGCAGAGTGGAGTCTCATGTTTTCTTTAACTTGATCCAGCCAGTGGCGCACATCGACCATATCGATGGTTCTTACCAACTTGCCCTTACCGTCGGACACGCCCTGTTCACCACAAAAGCAGATTAGTTTTTCGGCCTCCAGAGTAATGGCCGCCTGGGTGGCAACATCTTCACAGGTGAGATTAAAAGCTTCGCCGGTTGGTGAATAACCCAGTGGCGCAAGCAGTACGACGGCACCGTCGTCGAGCTGGCGTTTAATCCCCGCTCTATCAATCCTACGGACTTCGCCGGTGTGGTGAAAATCAATGCCATTGCGAATACCCACGGGCTTGGCGGTAATAAAATTACCGCTAATCACTCGAAGGCGTGCTCCTTGCATGGGTGAATTGGGCATGCCCATGGATAACAGCGCTTCGATGGCAATGGTGGTACTACCGACGGCTTCCTTCACACAGGACATGGTTTCAGTGTTGGTGATGCGCGTATTTTTACAAAACTCAGCTTTTATATTGCACTGGTCAAGTTTTGCTTCGATCTGGGGCTTGGCGCCGTGAACCAACACGATTTTGATGCCGAGGTTATTCAGCAGTGCAATATCGTGAATGATATGGCCAAAATTATCGCTGTGCAGACTTTCACCGGGCAGCGCGAGCACAAAGGTCTTGCCTCTGTGCATGTTGATATAAGGTGAGGTATCACGAAAAAATTTTACGTAGTTGTTCATGCCAGTTTATTCATGCCAGTTATTTATTTCGTCATTACCATGGGCCGAACTCGGCTTCAAAGTCAGAACCTTATGGAAACAGCTTAATTTTCAGGGGATTATAACAGCCTGCCCTCCTGCTGACAGCAGGGCAGGCTGTCAGCTGTATCAGTGATCCAGGCAGGTCGTGACTGAAAAGCTAAAAGCAATATTTGCCAATTAGCTGAGACAGATAGCCAAGCATCGGCTTGATGCGTTCTGTGGCCAGGTATTCATCCGGTTGATGAGCCTGATCAATATTGCCCGGCCCCAACACAACGACGTCCATACCCAGCTCTTGCAGATAGGGTGCCTCCGTGGCAAAAGCGACAGAGCCATGAGAGTGGCCGGTGAGTTTCTCGCAATAGGATAACAGCTCGCTTTGCTCATCGGCGGCAAAGGGCGGCACACCGAAATGCTCTAAGGATAAAGTTGTGCCTTCCGTCTCACCCAGGCCCAGCAAGCGTTGCTCGATGGTCTGGTGCAGTTCAACAATATCCATGCCCGGCAGGGGCCGTATTTCAAAACCCAGTTCGGCCTGTCCGCAGATGCGGTTGGGATTGTCGCCGCCGTGAATGCAACCCAGGTTCAACGTTGGGTAATCCACCGCAAACAGCGGATTGCTGTAACGCGCTTTTAGCTCAGCCTGTAGTGCGCGCAAGGCACTCAATGCATCATGCATAGTGTGCATGGCATTGTTGCCCAGGGCTGGATTGCTGGAATGGCCTGACCTGCCTTTGATTAGCAATTTTTCGATCAAAATACCCTTGTGGGTAGCGATGGCTTGCATACCGGTAGGTTCACCAATTACCGCATATCGGGCCTTCGGCTTGCCTGCCTCTGCAAGGGCTTTCGCGCCCGCCATAGAGGATTCTTCATCTGCGGTGGCGAGAATAATTAAGGGCTGTTGAAGGGGCCGTTGCAAAGAATTCTCAAGAAAAGGTTTCGCCGCTTCGATAGCGAGGGCAAAGAAACTTTTCATATCGCAAATGCCCAGACCATAAAAACGATTATCCCGCTCGGTCAGCTGAAATGGTGATTGCTGCCATAGCCCCTCATCACAGGGCACGGTATCGGTGTGACCAGACAGCACTAAGCCGCCAGGGCCGCTACCGAGTGTGGCAATCAAATTGGCCTTACGCGGGTCCGTCAGGGGCATGATTTCGGTCTGGAAACCCAGCTCATCTAGCCAGTTAGCCAGCATGTCGATCACCGTACGGTTGCTCTGGTCGATACCAGAGTTCACGCTGCTGATCGAATTACAGGCGATAAGTTGTTGGAGCATATTAAGAAGCGTCATAGGGGCGCAAGTTTAGAGGGCGAGGGGCAGGAAAAGCAATTTGTATTGGGAGTGGTTCTGGTCGCGCTCTGTTCAGAACGGCACCAAAATCTGACTACAACCTGGTCATACGAGCAGCATTGAAAAAGCTGGGTGATTAAGAGTTGGGCCGGAAATAGATAGGTAAGAATAGCTGCGAGGAAAGGAGCAGAGTGAGAAGCGGCCGGGAAGTCAAGAGCGAACCTGGCTGTGCATTACCCGGATTCATCCTCGTCAGTGAGGTCAGTAGGCCGTTTGGTAAATACTTTATTTCCCGTAAACATCGCTGATACCAGGCCATTTTTTTCTCTTAGTTCCGTGACAACTACACCGAGAATATGTATCAGTATCGCTATCACAAGCAGATAAAAACTATACTGATGCACCCATATATAAGGTTTTCTAAAGGCTCTCATTTCCTCATAGCCTTGAGGATCAACGGTGTCTTTTGAGCCAGGTTTGAGATCCTTCAGCTGACTATGATCTTCCCCAGAACCGGTGACCCACTCGGCTATCTCGTGGCCAAAGGGTGGCAAATATAAATCGGTGCCTGCCAGCACAAGCCCTGTTGTGGCCTGGGTGATAAGCAGTAAAAACAACACAGTGATCATCAATTTTGCCAGAGGGTTATGACCCAGGTAGGCAGGCGTGTCGTCATTTTTGAGGCCGCGCACATAGGCAGCCAGCGAGTTTTTATAGGCTTTACCAAATGGCAATATTGTTTTCCATCGGGAACGGGTGTTGCCGAAAAACCCCCAAAGGATCCGCCAGCTGAGGTTGAGCACAAATACATAGCCAATGTAGGCATGTATGGTTTTCAGTAAAATCTTTCCGTCTGGACTCACGCCAAGGTTTTTGTTGAAGAAGATCACCAGCCCGACACCGACTAAGCCTGTCACACATAAAACATTTAGCCAGTGAAAGATTCTGACTGTTCGATCCCATGCGTGATACGACAAAGCTGGGTTCGTTGTTTTGTTGCTTGTCTCGGTGGGCGGGTTCACGTTAGCTTCTCCTGATTCATCACTATGGCGCTGGGGCGCGATTTAAAATGGTCACGCTCAATGCCCGATTATGCCAAGATATGCTGAACATAGCCTTAAGCGTCCGTCATGTTATAAACGATAATAATATTTGTAGTCAGCAATATCACATCTCCATTAATTAAATTATGGTGCCTATTGAGTAGTGCTTAGCCCTCTGATCAGCCTGTTAGCAATACAAGTTGGCTATTTTTGCGATAAATCAAAGCATAGGTTCAATAAGCCTGAGCGCTACTAAGTTAGCTGTTAGCATATCGCCTATGGACAATGACTTAGCAAATAGCACACCCAGCAAATTACCTGCTCAACTGCCCGCTCAATTAAGAGCCGGGGTTGAGCAAAAGCTGAATCAGTTTCGAGAAAATTCCAGTGTTGAATTGTCGAGCTGGCTGGATACCCAGCTGGCGGATCAGGAGTTCTCCGAACAGTTATATCGGGTCTGGAGTGGCAGTGAGTTTGTCGCCCTAACTTGCCTGCGTCAGCCGGAGCTATTTCAGACCCTGGTCGATAGCGGTAATTTATTGACGGGCTACGATGATTCCACCTTGCATACCCGTTGTCTCAAGGCCTTGCAGGAAGAGACGGTCAACAAGGCCGAGCGAGAAGCAGGCCTGCATCGCCAACTTCGATATTTCCGCCGCTACGAGATGCTGCGCATTATCTGGCGTGACCTTAGCCGCAGCGCTGAGCTGCTCGAAACCACCCGCGATATGTCTCGCCTCGCCGATGCCGTGATCCAGGTCACCCTGGGCAAGCTCCACGATTGGCTGGGTGAAACCTGGGGCAGGCCAGTCGGTGCAACGAGTGGCGCCGAGCAGCGTATGTTGGTGCTGGCAATGGGTAAACTGGGTGCCGATGAGCTTAATGTGTCTTCGGATATCGATTTGATCTTTGCCTACCCAGAGGTGGGTGAAACCCAGGGTGCCGCTAAACAATTGGGCAATCAGGAATTCTTTATCCGCCTGGCGCAAAAGGCGATCCAGGCCCTCGATAATCAGACGGCCGACGGTCAGGTTTTTCGGGTTGATATGCGTTTGCGACCCTATGGGACTAGCGGCGCTTTGGTATTGAGTTTTGATGCCCTCGAAGAGTATTACCAGACTCAAGGCAGGGACTGGGAACGTTACGCGATGATCAAAAGTCGGGCTATCAATAGTAGTCGTTTTGTGGGTGATAGCCAGTTGCCGGGTGACAGTGAGACGGACGAACAAGCGCTAACAAAAATTCTGCGTGCCTTTACCTACCGGCGCTACACAGACTTCACTGCGATTCAATCCTTGCGTGATATGAAGGGCATGATCAACCTTGAAGTTCAGCGGCGAGGTTTGGCCAATAATATCAAACTCGGTCATGGTGGTATCCGAGAAATAGAATTTATCGCCCAGGCTTTCCAGCTCATTCGGGGTGGCCGTGACCCGCGCTTTCAAAGTCGCCGCTTGCAGGATATTTTATCGCTACTCGATGTAGAGACTATGTTGCCGGATAGCGGCGGCGAACGTTTGTGGCGGGCCTATGTTTTTCTGCGCAATCTGGAGCATGTCTTGCAGGGCTGGCGGGATCAGCAAACTCAGGAGTTGCCCAGCGGGGAAGAAAATGGCGAACTGGATCGCCTGCGGGTCGCGGCAATGATGGGTTTCGCTAATTGGGCAGAATTTATTGAGGCGCTTGATCGCCAACGGCTTATCGTTAGTGAGTTATTTCAGGAGCTGGTGGCAGAGCAGGAGGGCTCGCCGTCTGAGCATGAAGCCAATGTTCATGAGGCGAATTCGGAATCGGCATGGCACGAGCCTGACGGTCCTAATGCCAGGGAAAATCTGGAGGCCCTGGGTTATGACGATGCACAGGCAGCGGCGGAGCGCCT